>CAIWTJ010000057.1 GCA_903915535.1 Enhydrobacter aerosaccus | reverse complement strand
CGTCACTTCGGGCAGACCGAGAAGGACCTGCGCGAGATCGAGACTTCGGCCACGTCGATCAAGCGTCGCGGCGAGCGCATCCTCGACGTCGACCTGGGCGAGACCCCGACGGCGCTCCCCCCAAAGCTCTAGTAGCGAATCCGGGCCGGCCCCGGCATCATGGGCGCATGACCCTGCGCTCCGACATTTTCCATCCGTCCTTCAAGGCCCAACCCTGGTGGTGGGAGGCCTGGAATCCCAACAACGACCTGTCCGTGGACCCGCCGGCCAGGACCGACGTGGTGATTGTGGGCGCCGGCTACGGTGGCCTGTCGACGGCGCTGGAGCTGCGGCGCAACGGCGTCGACTGCGTGGTGCTGGAGCGCGGCGTGTTCGGCATCGGCGCCTCGACGCGCAACGGCGGCATGCTCTCGGGCGGCACCAATGTCGCCAAGGGGCTGGGCGGCAAGAATCCCAAGGTCGAGGCCGAGTTCGAGGCCAACAAGGCGGCGTTCCTGGCCAGCGGCGCGGACTCGCTGCAGACGCTGATCGATCTCATCGGCCGCGAGAAGATCGACGCCGGCCTGATCACCAACGGCCGCTTCACCGGCGCCTGGACGCCGCAGCACTACGACGACCAGGCGCGCAAGGTCGAGATGTTCAACAAGTACGCCAACGTCGGCGCCGAGATGATCCCGCGCGAGCGCGTGCGCGAGATGATGGCATCCGACTATTACTACGGCGGCATGTATGTGAAGGCCGGCGGCAATCTCCATCCCGCGCGCTATTACAAGGGCCTGCTCTACGCGGCACACGGCCAGGGCGCGGTGCTGTGCGGCGACACGGAGGCCGAACGGATCGAGAAGGTGGGCACCGGCTGGCGCGTGCTCACCGCCAAGGGCCCGATCTCCTGCAAGGAAGTCGTGATCGCGACCAACGGCTACACCGGCGATCTGACGCCGCGTCTGAAGCACCGCGTCGTGCCCGTCGCGAGCCACATCATCGCGACCGAGGAACTGCCGTTCCCCGCCACGGACCTTATCCCGCTGCAGCGCTCGATCGGCGACACCAAGCGCGTGCTGACCTATTACCGGCCCTCGCCCGATGCCAAGCACATGATCTTCGGCGGTCGCGCGCGCTTCACCGCGGCGCCGCCGGAAGTGAGCGCACCGATCCTGTACAAGTACATGACCGACCGCTTCCCGCAGCTGAAGGGCGTGCGCATCACCCATGCCTGGACCGGCAACGTGGCCTTCGCGCTCGATTCGATGTCGCACATGGGCCAGGACGACGGCATGCACTACCTGCTCGCCTGCAACGGCAGCGGCGTGGCCATGATGACCTATCTCGGCACGCAGACCGCGAAGAAGATCGCGGGCGGCAGCAACGCGCCGATCAATGCCTTCGACGGCCGCGAGTTCCCCGAGCATCCGCTCTACAACGGCGACCCCTCGTTCTATCTGCCGTTGATCGGCGCCTGGTATCGCACGCGCGACTGGATCGACCGCAAGCGGGCAGCCTGATGGTCACACTCGAGGACGTGCAGGGTGCCGCGGCGCGCATCGCGGGCGCCGTGGTGCGCACGCCCTGCCTGCGCAGCGAGACCCTGTCGCGCATTGCCAAGGCCGATGTCTGGCTGAAGTTCGAGAACCTGCAGTTCACCGCTTCGTTCAAGGAACGCGGCGCGCTCAACACACTGCTGCAGCTCACGCCGGACGAACGCAAGCGCGGCGTCATCGCCATGTCGGCCGGCAACCATGCGCAGGGTGTCGCCTATCATGCCGGGCGCCTCGGCATTCCCGCGACCATCGTGATGCCGTCGTTCACGCCCAACACCAAGGTCTCGCACACGCGCGGCCATGGCGCGCGCGTGGTCCTGTCGGGCAACACGCTCGCCGAAGCAGGCGTCGAGGCGCATCGCATCGCCGACGCCGAGAAGCTCGTCTTCGTCCATCCCTACGACGATCCGCGCATCATCGCGGGCCAGGGCACGATGGCGCTCGAGATGCTGGAGGATGCGCCGGAGATCGACACGATCGTCGTGCCGGTGGGCGGCGGCGGCATGATCGCGGGTGTGGCCGTTGCCGCGTGCGGCCTGAAGCCCGGCCTCAAGGTGATCGGCGTCGAGTCGGCGGGCTACTCCGCGATGCGCCAGCTGCTGGAGGGCGAGCTCGTCACCGCGGGCGGCGACACGATCGCCGAGGGCATTGCCGTGCGCGACATCGGCAAGCTGCCGCTCGAAATCGCGCGCAAGCTGCTCGACCGGGTGGTGAGCGTCGACGAGATCGCCATCGAGCGCGCGATCGCGCTGTTCATCGAGATCGAGAAGACCGTGACCGAGGGCGCGGGCGCCACCGGCCTGGCGGCGCTGCTGGCCTACCCCAGGCTGTTCACCGGGCGGAAGGTCGGCATCGTGCTGAGCGGAGGCAACATCGACACGCGCCTGCTGGCCTCGGTGCTGCTGCGCGGCCTGGTGCGCGACGGCCGCATCGTGCGGCTGCGGCTGATGATCGGCGATGCGCCGGGCCAGCTCGCCCGGGTCGCCACCGTCATCGGCAGGCTGGGCGGCAACATCGTCGAGGTCCAGCACCAGCGCCTGTTCGGCGTCGTCGCCAAGGCCACCGAGCTCGACGTCACCGTCGAGACCCGCGACAAGAACCACTTCAAGGAGCTGGTTTCGGGCCTGAATACAGAGGGCTTCACGGTCCGCGTGCTCGAAGGTGCCGACCACTGACAACACCGCTTTTTACTCACCGGGGAGCGGGCTAAAAGACCCGCATGTCCGCCTCCCCCCACTACGTTCCCTCGCCCACGCCCGATCTCGCGAAAATACAGCGGGCGCTGATTTCCGTGTCCGACAAGGAGGGGCTGATCGAATTGGGCAAGGCGCTGGCGGGCCACGGCATAGAGCTGCTCTCGACCGGCGGCTCGGCCAAGTCCCTGCGCGATGCTGGCCTCAAGGTGATCGAGGTGAGCGACCACACCGGCTTCCCCGAGATCATGGACGGGCGCGTGAAGACGCTGCAGCCCTCGATCCACGGCGGCATCCTGGCGCGCCGCACCGACGCCGGTCACACCAAGGCGATGAGCGACCACAAGATCGCGGGCATCGATCTCGTGGTGGTGAACCTCTATCCGTTCGAGGCCACCGTCGCGCGCGGCGCCGACTTCCCGACCTGCGTCGAGAACATCGACATCGGCGGCCCGGCGCTGATCCGCGCCTCGGCCAAGAACCATGACTTCGTCACCGTCGTCGTCGATCCCAAGGACTACAAGGCTGTGCTCGACGAACTCGACGCCCACAAGGGCGCGACCACGCTGAAGCTGCGCCGCGCGCTCGGGGCAAAAGCCTATGCGCGCACGGCGTCGTACGATTCGGCCATCGCCACGTGGTTTGCGCAGCAGGAGGGCGACACCTTCCCAGAGCGGCTCACCCTCGCGGCGTCGCGCGTGCAGACGCTGCGCTACGGCGAGAACCCGCACCAGAAGGCCGCGTTCTATTCCGACGGCAGCACGCGTCCGGGCGTCGCCACCGCGCGCCAGCTCCAAGGCAAGGAGCTCTCCTACAACAACATCAGCGACACCGACGCCGCCTACGAATGCGTGGCCGAGTTCAAGGAGCCGGCTGTCGTCGTGGTGAAGCACGCCAACCCGTGCGGCGTGGCGATCGGCAAGGATCAGTACAGCGCCTACCTGAAGGCCTACGAGTGCGATCCCGTGTCGATCTACGGCGGCATCGTCGCGGTCAACCGCACGCTCGAGGCCAACACCGCGACCGACCTCGCCAAGCGTTTCCTCGAAGTCGTGATCTGCCCCGACGCCACGCCCGAGGCGCTCGAGATCCTGGCGCGCCGCAAGGACGTGCGCGTGCTGCTGGCCGGCACGCTGCCCGATCCGGCCGCGCCGGGCATGACGATCAAGAGCGTGGCCGGCGGCTATCTCTTCCAGAGCCGCGACAACGGCCGCGTGACCAAGGCCGAGCTGAAAGTCGTCACGCAACGCGCGCCGACGGCGCAGGAACTCGACGATCTGCTGTTCGCCTTCACCGTCTGCAAGCATGTAAAGTCGAACGCCATCGTCTACGCCAAGGACGGCGCCACGGTGGGCGTCGGCGCGGGCCAGATGAACCGTCGCGACAGCTCACGGATCGCCGCGATGCGTGCCGCCGAAGCGGGCGAGATCGCCA
The DNA here is from genome assembly GCA_903915535.1 of Enhydrobacter aerosaccus. Lineage (GTDB taxonomy): Bacteria > Pseudomonadota > Alphaproteobacteria > Reyranellales > Reyranellaceae > Reyranella > Reyranella aerosaccus_C. Next base: position 45,688 of record CAIWTJ010000057.1, on the reverse strand, counting down.
AGCACCCGCAGAGCCCGGCGATCGGCAGTGTCGTGGCGTCGGACGCTTTCTTTCCCTTCGCCGACGGGCTTCTGGCCGCGGCAGAGGCGGGCGCCACCGCGATCATCCAGCCCGGCGGCTCGATGCGCGACAAGGAAGTGATCGAGGCGGCCGACAAGGCGGGCCTTGCCATGGTCTTCACGGGGATGCGCCACTTCCGGCACTGACGCCGGAAATGTCCCGGAAATGTCCCAACCTCCTGGGACAGCTCCGATGCCGATGGCATAAGGCTTTTCGGAGATTTGTCCCAGCCTTCGCCCCCCTGTCCCCCCTCGTACAGCCGCAACAAAATTACGCGCGTTTGGCCTCCGTGGTGGCGATCCAGATGCCCGCAAACACCGCGACCAGGCCCAGCACGAGGTTGAGGGTGATCGGCTCGCCCACGAGCTGGTGCGCGAGCAAGGCAGCCGCGATCGGGTTCACGGTCATGGTGTTGGCGACGCGGGTCGGCGAGGCGCGCTGCAACGCCATCACCCAGAGGATGAAGGCGAGCGCACCACCGCCGAGGCCGAGATAGAGGCCGGCGATCCACTGCGGCGGTCCGAAGCTTGCCAGCACGGCGATGCGGCCGGTGGCGATACACGCGACCAGCAGCGCTGTAGCGCCGGCACCCATGCCGACGGCGAGGAAGCCCAGCGCGCTCGAGCGCTGGATGAACGGACGCGACAATACGTTGTAGACCGACATGCAGAGCACGGCGCCGATCATGATCAGCTCGCCTTTCCACGCGCCCTCCGGCGCGGCGGCGAGCCCCGACGCCAGCGCCCCGAACACGCCCAGCATGGCAATGCCGACGCCGAGCGACTTGCGGCCCGTCAGCCGTTCCACGCCCAGGACCGCACCCACGACCATGGTCTGCAGCGGCAGGGTCGAGAGCGCGAGGCTGGCGCGCGCCGCCGTCGTGTAACCGATCGCCACGTTGTAGAAGATGAAGAAGAGTCCGAAGAAGCAGAAGCCCAGCGCCGCCACCGCCGGCCAGTCCCTGCGCGACGGCCAGCGCACGCGCAGCACAAGTGCCACCGGCAGCACGCACAAAACGCCGATGCCCCAGCGCAGCAACGCGATGGTCAGCGGATCGGCGCTCCCCACCAGATAGCGCGTGATCGCCGCCGCCGTGCCGCCGAGGAAACTCGACACGATCGCAATCAGGACGCCCAGGCCTTCGCTCATCGTTTCATCCTGGCGATCGGGAAAGCCAACGCCATTACCTCGCGCGTAGTTGCGGCACGACCCGGTCGGCGAGCAGGCGGAAGGTCTCGCGGCTGAGCGGTGCGCACATCAAATAGTTGAGGCCGATTTCCTCGCGCAAAGCCGCGATCCGATCGACGACGGAGTCGGGTGTGCCATGGATGATCACGTCATCGACATAGTACTGCACCGGGTCCTTGCCGCCGAAGGTACGCGGCGCCTGCATCGATTTCTGCGCGTGGTGCTGCGGCCCGGCGTAGGCATCGACCAGCCATTGCGCCCCGCGCCGCGCGATCGTCTCGGCCTCTCCCATCGTGGGCGCGAGCGCCAGAAGGCGCGCCATCGGAATGTCGCGCCCGGCATCGGAGAAGCCGGCCGCCGCCAGGCGCTCGGTATAGCGCCGGCGCTTGGCGCCGAGATCGGCCATCGAGGCGTGCGGGTCCATCAGGATGGAGAAGCCGCGGCTGGCGGCCCAGTCGACGGCTGTCTCGGAGGTCGCCGCCATCCAGACCGGCGGGTACGGCTTCTGCAGCGGCTTGGGCAGGACCTCGACATTGTCGAAGGAGAAGTGCTTGCCGGTGTAGCTGAGCTTCTCCTGCGTCCACGCCTGCAGGACGATGTCGACGGCCTCGTGAAAACGCTCGGTGCTTTCCTCCGGGGGAATACCGAAGGCGTTGAACTCGCTGTGGGCGAAGCCGCGACCCGCGCCCCAGTTGACCCGCCCGCCCGACAGCATGTCGAGCAGCGCCACTTCCTCGGCCAGCCGTAGCGGATGATAGAGCGCGGCCAGCGACACCGCGGTGCCGATGCGCAGCCGCTTTGTGCGTGCCGCCGCGAGCGTGCCCAGCATGTGCACCGACGGGCAGACGCTGAAGGTCGTGAAGTGATGCTCGGCCAGCCACACGGCATCGAAGCCGCCGCGGTCCATGATCTCGATGCGCTCGAGCGCGCGGGCGAACACGTCCTCGAGCGGGCCATGCCGGCCAGGCCAGCTGAAAAACTGAAGGACGCCCACTTTCATTGTTTCCTCGCCGCTTTTTGCCCAGTAGAGCCTCGAATCCGGCACGCTGACAAGGAAGTGACTGGCGCGTGCGGCACGGCCTCCTATGTTCACGGTCGAAGGAGCCAACCATGAAAATCTCCCTCTGGAGCACCCTTGCCGTTATCGCCGTCGGCCTCGCCATCTTCGCCATGGCGCCCGGCCCCTCCAGCGCGGAGACGGCGGTTGTCGTGCCGGCGCCCGCGATCGACGAGACCGCCTCGGCCGCCACGGAAACCGCGGTGTTCGCCGGCGGATGCTTCTGGGGTGTGCAGGGTGTGTTCCAGCATGTCGAGGGCGTGAAGAACGCCGTGTCCGGCTATGCCGGCGGCGCCAAGGAAACCGCGGAGTACGAGAAGGTCGGCAGCGGCCGCACCGGTCATGCCGAGGCGGTGAAGATCACCTACGATCCAAAGAAGATCAGCTACGGTCGCCTGCTGCAGATCTACTTCTCGGTCGCGCACGATCCGACGCAGCTCAACCGCCAGGGCCCCGACAGCGGCACGCAGTACCGCTCGACCGTCTTCCCGGCGAACGAGGAGCAGGCGAAGGTGGCGAAGGCCTACATCGAGCAGCTGAACGCGGCCAACACCTGCGGCAGGAAGCTCGCGACCACGATCGAGATGAGCAAGCCGTTCTACGCCGCGGAGGCCTATCACCAGGATTACCTGACGCTCAATCCGCGCCAGCCCTACATCGTCTACAACGACCTGCCCAAGGTCGAGGCGCTGAAGCAGATGTTCCCGGCCGTCTATCGCGCCAAGCCGGTACTGGTGAGCGAAGCAGGGCTTTAGTCCTACGGGACCGCGGAGCTCCCGCTCCGCTCATGAATCTGAGCGGAGCTGGAGCTCCGCGGTCCCGTGAAGAGTTAACTCGGATCCGGGCGCAGCACGCGGTGCAGGTCGAGGACCGGCGGCGCGTGGCCGAGCTGCGACAGCAGCGTGTGGACCTGCGCACGGTGGTGGGTCTGGTGGTTGAAGAAATGCGGCAGGATCACCGACAGCGGGTCGCTTGAATCGATGCCCGAGTTGTTGATGTAGCGCACGGTCCCTTGCTCGAACCCATCGGGCAGGTTCGAGAAGAAGGACACGATGCGCCGGTCCATCTGCTCGCGCGCCAATCGCAGCGCATCGAACTTCTCGAACAGGATCGCATTGAGGTTGGTCGAGGGATGCGTGCTGCCTTCGAAGCGCGTCATCCAGATCGTGTCGCCCAGCAGCAGGTGATTGAGCGTGCCGTGCACGCTGCCGAAGAACGCCCCGAGGTCGCGCCGGTACTCTGAGCCGGAGAGTCCGGCGCAGGCCGCGTAGAGCGTTTCGTTGGCGAGACGGTTGTAGGTGGCGTATTGCGCCCAGAGACCAGACACGAGACCTGACATGGCCTCTTCTAGCTCAGCGCGCGGCGACCGAAAGCCAGCGGATGAGGTCGCGGACGAGAGTGGCCGTCACGGCACCGCGCAGGCGATGGGCGCGGGCGACGAGGGGAGCGCGGTCAAAGGCAAGGGTCGGAGTGGTCATAGGTACCTCCAAAGGATTGGAAGTAACCTAATTCCCGGAGCGTGATCCGTTAATCCGGCGTTATTGACGAACACCTATGAATATTATTCACTAATTCGGCAATGATCGATCATGCGAGCGAAATGGCCGCCTTCGTCCGGGTGGTCGACGCCAAGGGCTTTTCGGCGGCGGCGCCGGCGCTGGGGCTGACCCCGTCGGCAGTCAGCAAGCTCGTGACCCGGCTCGAGGCCCGGTTGGGTGCGCGCCTGCTGCAGCGCACGACACGCGCGCTCCATCTCACCCAGGAGGGCGAGGCGTTCTACGACTCCGCGCGGCGCATCGTCGACGAGATCGAGGCCCTGGAGAGCCGCATTGTCGACCGCAGCGGCACGCCGCAGGGGCTGCTGCGGGTGACGACCTCGCTCGCCTTCGCCACGCACCAGCTCACGCCGGTCCTCGCGGAATTCCTCGCACGCTATCCGGCGATCCAGTTCGCGCTGCTGCCCACGGACCGGCTGGTCGACATGGTCGAGGAGGGCATCGACATTGCCATCCGCATCGGGCGTCTCGCCGACACCAGTTTCATGGCGCGCCGCATCGGCGAGGACAAACGCGTGATCTGCGCCTCGCCCGAGTATCTCGCACGGCACGGCACGCCGCGGCAGCCGCAGGACCTCCTGCGCCACCAATGCATCCTGTCGCGCGAGCGCGCCTACCTCAATCGCTGGTCCTTTCGCATCGGCGGTGAAATCCGCGAGATCGAGGTCGGCGGCAGGCTTTCGGTCGACGAGGGCGACACGCAGCTGCAGCTCGCCCTGCAGGGCATCGGCATCGTTCGCCTGACCCGCCTCACCGTGGCACAGGCGGTGAGGGCGGGTCGTCTGGTATCGTTGCTGCCGGACTTCTCCGCGGAACAGCCCTTGCCGATCAACGCCGTCTATCCTCACCGCCGCCATCTCGCGCCCAAGGTGCCGGCGTTTGTGGACTTCCTGATCGAGAAGTTCACGCCGCCGCCGTGGAACATCTGATGGCGAATATCTGATGGCGAATATCTGATGGCGAACATCTGATGGGCGAACATCTGATCGACCTTCTGACCGGCGCCGTGCTGGTGAGCGCAGGCGCCATCGTCGGCACGCCGCTGCGCTTCTTCGTGTCGCGGATCGTGGGCCAACGCGTGGGCGAGACTTTTCCCTGGGGCACCCTGGTCGTGAACGTGACCGGCTGTTTCATCATGGGCCTGGTCGCGGCCTATGCGCAGAAGCACGCCCTGTCGGGCAACTCCGAATACTGGCTGCTGCTCGCGACGGGGTTCCTCGGCAGCTACACGACCGTCTCGTCCTTCGCGCTTCAGACGCTGGCCCTCGCCCGCGACGGCGAAAGCCGCGCGGCGCTGGGCAACGTCGCGCTGTCGGTCGGGCTTTGCCTCGGGGCCGTCGCCCTGGGTTTCGCCGGAGGCATGCGATGAGCCTCTACGCGGCGGTGATCGCGGGCGGAATCGTCGGCAGCCTGATGCGCTGGCTGGCGGCGCTGGTGCTGCCCGCCGTCGCCGGCGGCTTTCCGTGGCCGACCCTGTTCGCCAACGTTGCGGGCTCCTTCATCATCGGCTTCTACGCCGGCCTCACCGGGCCGGACGGACGGCTGTTCGTCAGCCCGCGCACGCGGCAGTTCGTGATGACGGGCATCTGCGGCGGCTTCACGACCTTCTCCGGCTTCGCCGTCGAGATGCTGCGCTTCGTGCAGGCGGGCGACGCGCGGCAGGCGGCGGTCTATCTTGCGGTGTCGGTGCCCGGCTGGCTGGTGGCGGTCTGGCTGGGAGACATCGCGGCGCGACGACTCAACAACCGAACGGGGCTTTAACCATGCAGACTCCGAGACCCGCGCAATTGCTGCGCATCCTTGTCGGCGAGGCCGCCCGCCACGACGGCAAGCCGCTCTACGAGGCCATCGTGCTCAAGGCGCGCGACATGAAGCTGGCCGGCGCCACCGTGCTGCGCGCCGGCATGGGCTACGGTCATTCGCAGCACGTGCACAGCGCCAAGATTCTGCAGCTTTCCGACGACCTGCCCCTCCTGATCGAGATCATCGACATCAAGTCCAAGATCGCCGCCTTCCTTCCCGTGCTCGAAGAGATGATGAAGGGCGGCACCGCCACTCTTCAGGATGTCGAGATGTTGCACTACGGCGAGCAACCCTAGCCGGGCTTCGAAGTTACTGAGTCATGGACCAGGATCAGCAGCTCTTCCTACAGGCCTTCTGGGTCAAGGTGCGCGAGACCATCCGGCCGGAAGTCGATGCCGTGGCGCAGGATTTGCGCAGCGCCGGCCACGATGCCGCGATCTCGACGCAGGAATATTCATCGGTTCCCGACCGGCTTCCGGCCGCGATAGGACCGGCGCTCACCCTCGTCTTGCGCCCGCGCGGGCCGGCCGACGGCATCGTTCCGCCGGCCATCGAATTCCATGGCGACGTCGCCACCAGCACCATCGAAGTGCGCACCTCGGCGGGACACCGCCAGGTTTACGACCTCGACCAGGTCGACACGCCCGAGATCAAGACCGAGATCGACGAGTGGCTGGGCCATATCATAACGGCCTCGCCCGTCTGACGTCGCGGCGCTAGGCTGTCTTCCCCTAGAGGAGGACACCATGCCCGATACAGCCCCAGCGCGCGACGCTATCGACGATCTGTTCCGCCGCTTCGGCAAGGCCTTCAACAAGGCCGACGCCGAGGAGATCGCAGCCTGCGTCACCGACGATTTCGAATGGCGTCTCAACGCCGGCGGCTCGCCGGCCGGCCGCGTGCTGAAGGGCAAGGCCGATCTCCTCGCCTACTTCGCCGACAAGAGCACGGCGCATCGCGAAGCGCGCTACTCGGAAGCCCGCATCCATCGCTCCGGCGACAAACTGTTCGGGACGTTCCGCGTGACCGGTATCGATTCCGCCGGCAAGCCGTTCGATCGCTACGGCATCGACCTCTATGAAGTGAGGGACGGCAAGATCTCGCTGAAGGACAGCTACCTGAAGGCGGACTGATCGTGGCCAACGACACTGTCTTGTGGGAGATGGACCGTCGCGGCGTGGCGACGGTCACGCTCAACCGGCCGAAGGTCAACAACGCCTACAACGGCGACCTGATCCAAGGCTTGCATGATGCGATGGACGCGCTCGGCCGCGAGGCGGGACTGCGCATCGTCGTGCTGAAGGGCAACGGCAAGCATTTCCAGGCGGGCGCCGATCTCGCCTGGATCAATGGCGTCGCCACGCAAAGCCCCAAGGAGAACGAGACGGTGAGCCGGCTGACCGCCGAGGCGATCCGCCGGCTCGATACCAGTCCGGTGCCGACGCTCGCGTTGATCCAGGGCGGCTGTTTCGGCGGCGGCACCGGTATCGCGGCGGCCTGCGATATCGTGGTGGCGAGCGAGGACGCGATCTTCTCCATCAGCGAGACGCGCTGGGGCCTGATGGCCGGCATCATCCTGCCGCAGCTCTGCCAGGCGATGGGCGTGCGCCAGGTGCGCCGCTACGCGCTCACGGGCGAACGCTTCGATGCCCGGCAGGCCGAGCGCATCGGCTTCGTGCATGAGGTCTGCCCGACCGGCGGCCTCGAAGCGGCCGGCAACAAGATCGTCGAAGCCGTATTGATGAACGCGCCAGGCGCCACGACGGCCACGAAAATGCGCACGATCGCCTCGGCGCGCGCTTTCATCGACGACGGCGAGATGCGCGACCTGATCGACGAGCATTCTCGCGCGCGTCAGCAGGCCGAAGCGAAGGAAGGCCTGCTGAGCTTCAAGGAGAAGCGCAAGCCTGGCTGGTATCCCGGCTAGTCCAAACCCTCGAACAGCGGCGTCGAGACGTAGCGCTCGGCGAACGAGGGGATGATCACGACGATGCGCTTGCCGGCGGCTTCCGGCCGGGCCGCGATCTTGAGCGCGGCGGCGACGGCTGCGCCCGACGAAATGCCGACGGGAATGCCTTCCTTCGCCGCCATCGCACGCGCGTTCTTGAAGGCGTCGGCGTTCTCGATCTGGATCACCTCGTCGATCACCGTGCGGTCGAGGATGGCGGGCACGAAGCCCGCGCCGATGCCCTGGATCGGATGCGGCGAATGCTTGCCGCCCGACAGGACGGGCGAGAGCGCGGGTTCGACCGCCACGACCTTCACGCCCGGCACCTTGGCCTTCAGCACCTGGCCCACGCCGGTGATGGTGCCGCCGGTGCCGACGCCCGCCACGAAATAATCGAGCGTGCCGCCGGTGTCCTTCAGGATTTCCTGCGCCGTGGTGCGGCGATGCACTTCGGGATTGGCCTCGTTCATGAATTGCTGCGGCATGAAGCTGTTCGGGATGGTCTTCAGCAGCTCCTCGGCCTTGGCGATCGAGCCGTTGATGCCTTTTTCACGCGGTGTCAGCTCGAGCTCGGCGCCCAGGATGCGCAGCATCTTGCGCCGCTCGATCGACATCGAGTCGGGCATGGTGAGGATCATGCGATAGCCGCGCGCGGCCGCGACGCAGGCGAGGCCGATGCCGGTGTTGCCCGAGGTCGGCTCGATGATGGTGCTGACGCCCGGCGTGATCTTGCCCGCCTTCTCGGCGGCATCGATCATCGCGAGCCCGATGCGATCCTTCACCGAGGCGAGCGGATTGAAGAACTCGAGCTTGGCCAGGATCTCGGCGGTGACGCCGGCTTCCTTGGTCACCCGGTTGAGACGAACAAGCGGCGTGTTGCCGATGGTCTCGGTGATGTCGCCATAAATACGGCCGCGGAATTCGGGGCTGGATGCAGTCTGGGTCATGAGATGGTATATACCCTCTCCAATGGACGGAACAAAGTCTGCGCTGCCGAAGCGTCTGGATCGGTGCGATGCAGCGCTGCTCGCCGCGTTCGTCCTGGTTGCCGTGCTCGGCACATGGCAGAGCTGCCTGATGGTGATCGACGGCGCCGTCTTTCTCATCGCCGCGTGGATGGGCGACGCCTGGGATCTCTTTTTCAATCAGGTCGCGGGGCGAACCGTCTCCGCTTTCGTGCAGTTCGGACCAGCCTGGGCTCTGCGCGCGCTATTCGAGCCCTCACCCACCCTGTTCATGATCGCGGGTCATGCGTTCTATTTCGCCGGACCGCTTGTCCTCTGGCTGATCCTGCGCGCCGTGGAACCGGAGCGCATCTACTCGCGGCTCTACCTCGCCATCGTTCTCGTGCTGATCTACTTCATCTCGGAGATGCTGGCGGGCATCGGCCTTTGGATGATCTGGCTCGCCGTGCTTGCCGATCCGGCGCGTTCCCGACGGGCCAGGGTGCTCGCGACTGTCCTGATCACACCGGCCATCGTGTTCACCCATCCCGCCGTTGCCGTGTTGAGCCTTACGTTCGCCCTGGTCGGGAGCGCGCTGATCCTGTGCAAGCGGCCGTTCCCGCATCACCTGGCCGTTGCGGCGGCGGCGATGGGTTTGCTGCTGGTCGCCGCCTACGTCGTGACCACGAGCGCGTTGGCGCCCAGCAATCCGACGGTTGCCGCCCAGCATTCCGCCGCCCAATACGACTACATCGACCCGGTCTGGATGCTGGCGACATTGGGCCTGTTTCCGATGCTGGCGGTCCTGTGGCTCCTGATGCTCGCCCCAGGACTGGAAGGCGCAGCCATGCGCTGGCGCCTGTCACCCGTGGCAACGATGGCCGCAGGAGCGATCGGCCTGTGGTTCGCCTTCAACGGCACCAACTCCCTGACGTAGATTTTCGCCCGCCAGACGGCGCCGGGCATTCTGGCGGTGGCCCTTGCGCTGGCGCTTGCGTCGCCCGCATCGACGTGGCTCGTCGCGGCCCGTCTGCCGTTGACGATCTTCTCCGCCGTCATCGCCGTCGCCGCCGTTTCCTATACGATCGATCTGGCTCTGTTCGGCCGCGCGGCCGACGCGCGACTTGCGCCGCTTTACGCGGACGCCGGGCCGGCGCCTCGCATCGTCGATGTCGGCCCGCCGGTATCGCCACTCAAGCGGACGGTAACTCACGTGCTCTTCAAATGGGCGGCTGGCCCGGACTATGTCCGTGACGTCGTCGTGCCCGACTACGGCGGCGACCGGATGACGTTCGCCTTCTACACCTTCTTCCGCTCGGACCGGCGCGCCGTCCTCTTTCGTCCGCTCACCCGGCGGGGCGAATGGGTGCCGTTCGAGTGCGCGCCTGTCGACCGCGCCCTGATCCATGCGCGCGACGACATAGACCGGCGCTTTCTTCGCTTCATCCGCGAGCGCTACTGCGTGTTGGGCTAGCGCTCTAGCATGCAGGCCATGACCAGGAAGACGTTGGATGCAGCCGATGGAGCGCTGTTGGCCGCGTTCGTCGTCAGCGCCGGACTGGGCACCTGGAACAACTGCCTGCTGTTCAACGACGGTGCGGTCCTTTTGTCGGTCGGCTGGCTGGGCGATGCCTGGGACCTCTATTTCAACCAGATTGCAGGGCGGGCCGTTTCGACATTCGTCACCTTCGGGCCTGCATGGGCGGCCCGTTGGGCGTTCGACCTCGCTCCGGACGCCTACATCGTGCTGGCGCACGCCCTCTATTTCACCGTGCCGCTGGTCCTGTGGTTGGCGCTCCGGGCCATCGAGCCGCAGCGTGCCTTCTCGCGGCTCTATCTCGCGACCATGCTCGTGCTGATCTATTTCCCGACCGAACTGATCGTCGGTACGGGGCTTTGGATGATCTGGGCGGCCGTGCTCGCCGATCCCGCACGACCTGGGCGCCACATTGCCATCGCCACCATCGGCCTCGGCGCGGCGATGGCATTCACTCATCCGTCGACGGCCGTCATGAGCCTGCTGTACCTGATCGTCGGCCTTGTCCTCGTTCTCTCGGGACGGCCGTTCCCGCGCCGCGCGCTGGTCGCGGCCGCGGCGCTGGCCGCCTTGCTGCTGGCCGCCTATGCGGGGACAAGCACGTTCCTGCCGCCGACCAATCCCACGATCGTCGATGCCCTGACGGTCGGACGCTATGACCACATCAATCCGGCGTGGCTGGCGGCGACGCTGTGGCTCTTTCCCATGCTGGCCGCGCTGTGGCTGCTGCTGCTGGCCCCGGCCGCGGAGGGGCTGAACCCGCGGTGGCGCGTCCCCCCCATGGCCATCGCCGTCGTGGGCCTGCTCGGCGTGTGGTTCGCCGCCAATGGCACCAGCCTGCTGACGCCGATCTTCGCGCGCCATGCCGCGACTCATGTGCTGGCGTTGGCGGTCGCTCTGGCATCGGCCCTGCCGGCCACGGCGTGGTCGACGCGCGCGCGCCGGCCCCTGATGTGGTTCGCGGCAATCACCGCTGTCGCCGCGATCTCCTACAACGTCGATCTGTGGTTGTTCGGCCGCTTCGTCGACCGTCACCTCGCGCCGGGCATCGTCAACGTCGACGATCCGGGCCGGCCTCCATGGCCGCTGCAGCGACGGCGGGAGGCCATCGATACGAGCATCTTCTTCAAGTGGGCCGCCAAACCCGACTATGTCCGCGACGTGGTGATGCCGGACTATCAGCGCTACTACCAGGCGCTGGCCTTCTACAGCTTCTTTCGGTCCGATGGCCGCTCGCTGCTGTTCCATCGAATTCCACCACGCCAGTGGGTGCCCTTCGAGTGTCCGGCGGTCGATCGTGCGCTTGCCCGTGCCCACGGCGATCTCGACCGGCAGATTCTCGGCTTCCTACGCGCGACCTATTGCGTGTCGGGCTGATCTAGCGGATGCGGACAATGAACCTGAAGACGCTGGAGGGAACGGATGTCGCGCTGCTGGCGGCGTTCGTCCTGAGTGCGGGCCTTGGCACCTGGAATAGCTGCCTGCTGTTCAACGACGGCATCGTCTTCGTGTCGGTCGGCTGGCTGGGCGATGCCTGGGATCTCTATTTCAGCCAATTCGCCGGCCGTGCGGCCGCGATGCTCACGACCTTCGGGCCCGCATGGGCGGCCCGGTGGGCGTTCGGCCTCTCTGCGGGCGCCTACGTCATCCTGGCGCACGTCCTCTATTTCGCGGTGCCGCTGGTCCTGTGGCTTGCCCTCCGCGCCGTCGAGCCGCAGCGTGCCTTCTCGCGACTCTTTCTCGCGACCACACTGGTGTTGATCTACTTCCCGACCGAACTGATCGTCGGTACCGGGCTTTGGATGATCTGGGCGGCCGTGCTCGCCGATCCGGCGCGACCGGGGCGCCACGTTGCCCTCGCCACCGTAGGTCTCGGCCTGGCGATGGCCTTCACCCACCCGGTGATAGCCATCATGAGCCTGCTGTACCTGATCGTCGGCCTTGTCCTTGTTTTTTTCAGACGGCCATTCCCGCGCCGCGCGCTGGTCGCCGCCGCAGCAATGACCGCCCTGCTGTTGGCCGCATACCTGCTGACCAGCAGATTCCTGTCGCCGACCAATTCTTCAATCATTCATGAGCTGTCGATCGGTCGCGACAACTACGTGGATCCGGCATGGTTGCTGGCAACAGTGTGGGTCTTTCCGATGCTGCCCGTCCTGTGGCTGCTGCTGCTGGCACCGGTGGCGGGAGGACTGAACCCGCGTTGGCGTGTCCCATCACTGGCAATCGCAGCCATCGGGTTGCTCGGCCTGTGGTTCGCCGCGAACGGCACGAGCCTGCTTACGCCGATCTTCGCGCGCTACTCCGCAATCTACGTTCTGGCGTTGGCAGTGGCTCTGGCATCGACCCTGCCGGCCTGGTCGGCGCACGCCCGCGGGCCCCTGATGTGGTTCGCGGCAATCACGGCTGTCGCCGCCGTCTCCTACAACGTCGATCTCTGGCTCTTCGGCCGCTTCGTCGACCGCCACCTCGCGCCCGGCATCGTCAACGTCAACGATCCGGGCCGCCCGCCATGGCCGTCGCAGCGGGGGGGCGCATCGATAGACAAAAGCCTCTTCTCCAAGTGGGCCGGTCAGCCCGACTACGTCCGGGACGTCGTGCTCCCGGACTACCAGAGCTACTATCAAGCGCTGGCCTTCTACAGTTTCTTCCGGTCGGATCGCCACTCGGTGCTGTTCCGGCTGATGCAGCCACGCCAGTGGGTGCCGTTCGAATGTCCGGCGGTCGATCGTGCGCTGGTGCGCACGCGCGACGATCTCGACCGGCAGTTCCTCAGCTTCCTGCGCGCGAACTACTGCGTGGAGTGACTCTGGCCGACACCAGAAGAAGTACCAGCGACGCCGCCGAGATCACCCAGCCCCATTGCTCCTCCGCCAGCGCCATCCGCTCCAGGCGGTAGGAGTGGCGGCCAGGGGACGCGGCGAACGAGAGCAGCTGCAACGGCGGTTTGGCGGTGAGCGGCGCCGGCGGATCGAGCCGCCACGCCGGAAACGAAAAACGCCGCAACACGACGTCGATGGATGCATCGCCGTCGATCTCGATCGACAACGTCCCGAAACGCCCCGCCTCGGCACGACAAAGGCGCGGCGTCGGCGTGCAGGAAATCAGCGGCGTGCCTGCCAGCGGCTCTAGTCCAAGCTGCTCATAGGTCACGCTGTTCGACAGAGGATAGCCCTTCGGTTCGTATTCCTTGGCATCCTGCTGCGGCAGCGGGCGGTTCTCGCGCGTGAAAGCGATCCGCGCGGCGGCATCGCTCACCATCAGGACGCCTGAAGGGATCAGGACGAGCGCCGCAAGCACGAGGACGTAAAGACCGGCCCGACCCAGTTTCCCGACCGCCGCCAGGCAGAGCGCCGAGATCACGGCGAACTCGATGGCCAGGAGCAGCCGCCAGGGAAACTGCACTTTTGCAAACAGGGACACGTTCCAAAACCAGGGAATGACGCCCGCCATCAAGGCAAGGCAAGCCAGCGCGACGGCCGCCCAGAAGAGGACGCCGGCGCGCCGGCGGAAAAAGACGCAGAGCCCGGTTGCCGCGACGGCATATGCCGCCGCGAGGTAGGCAACGACCGTCATGGTGTCGGGATCCGGCCAGCGCGACCGCGCGAGCAGCAGCCACCTCTCGGCCTGGTAGAACGGCGTCCACAGCTGATCGGCCGAGATCCAGCGCTGAAGCAGCAGTGCCGGCACGAGATATGTCGCCGCGAGGCCGACACCCAACAGGCCGCCGGCCATCGCGCGCAAAAGCGCCCGAGGGTCGCGGATATGGAACAGGGTGTACGGTGCGACGATCGTGACGGACACCAGCAACGCCGTCGGCAGATGCGACAGCAGCAAACCGGCGTAGGCCAGGGCCAACAAGGTTGGCCGTCGAATCCAGAGCAGAACGAGCGGCACGAAGGCGTAGGCGGAAAATTCCGCCAGAGCACCGCGCGTATAGTGATCGAACAGATGGTAGGGCGCCGCCATGTACGCCAGCGCTCCCCACAGAGCGATGCGCGGACTTTGCGTCTGGTTCTTCAGCCAGGCATGCATGGCCAGGCCCGAGGCCCAGAGCAGGATGGCCCAGGTCAACGACAGCCGATGAGGTACCGAAAGCAAATTCGCGGTGGCAACGCTGACCAGCGCATCGAGCCAGAACGGCAGCGGCGGATAGAAATAGAAGGCAGGTCCCCCCAACCCGTCGAAGGAGTCGGACATCCAGCGCGGGTAGAGCACCCCGGCGCGGAACTGGTCGGCGAATTGAGCGGCCCAGGTGAGATTCTGCGGCGAGCTGTGACTGATCATCGTGCCCAGCAGCAGCGACGGCAGCAGCAGCACGGCCGCCGCCAGCGCGAGCAGGGCGGCGGGTTGCCGGATCAAGCTACTCCGCCGCCTGTTTCTGCGCGATGCGATCGGGCGTGAGCGTGTAGGTCGTGAATTTCCTGTTGAGCGCGGGCATCGGGCAGGCCTCGAGATGGCCGTCGGCCGGGCGCATCAGGATCATGGCCGAGGTCGCGACCAGCGCGCCGCGGTTGTTCGGCCGCGGTGGGCGGCACACCGAGTAGGGCGACTGATAGTCGTCGAAGAAGGCCTCGCGGAAATCGTCGAGCGTGAGCTTGCCGTGCTTGGGCGTCAGGGACTCGCGCACGCGCTTGTCGCGATAGATCGAGTCGGGCGTCTCCTGCAGCCCCGTGTCCTTGACCTTGGCGCGGCCCGATTCGGAGATCCAGTGATTGGCGTGGACGTAGATGCCGCGTTCGGGTGCGAGCCAGAAGGTCTCGTCGGGCGCGCACTCGAAGCCGAACGCCTCGCCGCCGCAATGGCTGATCGCCATGTGGTTGGATCCAAGCTTGTGCGTCTGGAAGATCGTGCGCACGGCCAGCGCCAGATATTCGGCCTCCAGCACCTTGCGGCGGATGAACGGCAGCGGCACGCCCGCGCCGCGCTGGTAGTCACGGTCGCATTCGAGCGCGTTGGCGGTAAGG
Source organism: Enhydrobacter aerosaccus (assembly GCA_903915535.1). Classification (GTDB taxonomy): domain Bacteria; phylum Pseudomonadota; class Alphaproteobacteria; order Reyranellales; family Reyranellaceae; genus Reyranella; species Reyranella aerosaccus_C. The sequence continues at coordinate 30,628 of CAIWTJ010000057.1, read as the reverse complement.
CCGATGCCGGCTGAATTGAGGCCCGAGCGCGCGAGACCGCCCGCTTCGGTGAAAGTCAGGATATCGGGACCGTCGTCGCGGCGGATGCGCAGCACCACGCTGGTCTCGGCGCACTCCGCGCGCCAGTCCCAGTTCTGGCCGTGCAACAGCACGCCGTCGGCCGTCGCCTCGGGCAGCGCGAGGGCCGCGGTGCAGCCGTCGGGGAAATGCTTGGCCGCCTGCTGGCGGCGTGCGGCCGACACCATCTCGGTGCGCGCGTTCATCAGCATGATGCCGGCGAAGGGCACGCTGGCGCCCTCGGCGATGCCGCGCATCTCCTCGACGTAAGTCGCGTCGAACGTTTCGATTGTCGGCACCATCGCCTCGGCGCGGCGCTCCAGTTCCTTCCAGTCGACACCGCTCGCGAGCAGCGACTCCGAGTACATCGCGATGCCGCGCTTGATCTGCTCGGGCGCCGCCGTGCCGTGCTGGCGACCACGCTCGCGCGGGCTGCCGGAGAGGTCGATCATCGGAAACGGTGCGTAGTCCATCAGGGGCTTCCCAACAGCGCGGCACGGAAACGATCCTTGAGATGCGCGCCATCCTGCGGCGGCATGACGAACTCGAGCTTCTCGACCATCACCTTCACGAGTCGGAAGACGGGCCCTTTTCTGGTGCGAAGGTCTTTGACCAGCGCGGCCACGTCGGCCTGATCGCGGACGGTGCCGGTGTCGGCGATGCCGCAGCCCTTGGCGATCATCGCGAGATCGGTTCCCGCGCCCGAATCGGTCGGGCCGTTGTTGCGCGGGCTGGTGTGGGAGGCCTGGTTGCCGGTTTCGCCGAACTTCTCGTTGTCGAGCACGCAGATCGCGAGATTGTCGGGCTGCTGCGCGGCCACGGTGGCGAGGCAGCTCACGACCATCATCAGGTCGGCGTCGCCGGTGATCACCAGCACGCGCTTCGACGGCTGCGCGATTGCCAGGCCCAGGCCCATCGGCACGGTACCGCCCATCGCGCCCCACAGCGGCATGTTGAGCGGACGATCGCCGGCGGCGGTGATGTCCCAGTTCGACGAGCCGAGACCCGCAACGACGAGCAGGTTATCGTCGGCACCTGCGAGGATTTGCTTCACCAGCGGGCGGCGCTGGAGTGTTGCGGTGCTCATTCTATTTCTTCCCGAAAGTCTTGATGCCGACCAGCTTCTGGCGCAGCAGCACGGCGACCGCCTGGCCGCCGTTGAATGCCGAGCGCGCGGCATGATCGACGGTGGTCTTCACGTCCTCGGCCTTGTCGGCCGACATCACCAGCACGCCCATCGCCTCGAGCACCTTGGGCGTGCCCTGGCCCATCGGGTACTGCCACGAATTGAACTCGCCCGGCTCGCCGCGCATCGTGATCAGGGTGAGGAACGGAAAGCGCAGCGTCTTGGTTAGCCCCATCAGGTTGATGGTGTTGCCGACACCCGAGCTCTGCATCAGCAGCACCGAGCGCTGGCCGCCCAGCCAGGCACCGGCGGCGAGCGGGATGCCTTCTTCCTCGGTGGTGAGCGCGATCGTGCGGATCGAGTTGGATGTCTGGCACGCCTCGATCAACCGGGAATGTCCGGCGTCGGGCACGTGATAGACCTGCTTGATGTCGTGGTCCTGGAGGACCTGAAAGATATCGTCACGCCAATCGTTCATGCCTAGGTCTTAAGCCCGGCGCGGCGAAGAATCTAGGCGCCGATCGGGCTAGGCGTCGACGCGGGTCATCATCGTGTCGCCCGGCTTGAGCAGGCGTCCGTCGCGGGCGCGCAGCTCGAGCTTGCCGACGGGCTCGCCCTTTTGCTTGTCGACCAGCATCTGCCGCGGACCGCTGCGCGGCATTTCTTCGGTGCCCCATTGGCTGAGGGCCACGATGACCGGCCACAGACCGCGGCCTTTCTCCGTCAGGCGGTACTCTTGATAGGCGCTGCCGTCGGCGGCCGGCACCAGTTCGAGGACGCCGTGACCCACGAGGTCCTTCAGGCGGCGCGTCAGGATGTTCTTCGACACGCCCAGGCTCTTCTGGATTTCGCTGAAGCGCGTCCGGCCGCGCAACGTGTCGCGCACGATCAGCAACGACCACCAGTCGCCGATCACATCGAGGGTGCGGGCGATCGGGCAGGCTGCCCCCGTCAGGCTTTTCCGGCGCATGAGATAACCTTTTGCGAGACTAGTTGCATAATAGAACAGGAGAGGAGTAGAAGCCAAGTGGTTCCATGTTGATACCGGAGTAAATCCATGTCCGACGCCGCCGCTGCCGTGACTGCCGCCGATGGTCCGCCGACCCCCCCGAAGGCTTTGACCGGCGCCGAGCGCAAGGCGCGGGCGCGCGAGGCGATGCTGCACGGGCCGATCGTGTCGACCATGCTGAAGCTCGCGCTGCCGACCATCGGGGTGATGGTGGCGCAGACCGCGGTCGGCATCGCCGAGACCTATTACGTGGGCTTCCTCGGCACCGACGCGCTGGCGGGCGTGGCGCTGGTGTTTCCGGTCTTCATGCTGATGACCACCATGTCGAACGGCGGCCTGGGCAGCGGCGTCGCCTCATCCATTGCGCGCGCCGTCGGCGCCGGCCGGCAGAAGGACGCCGACGCCCTGGTGTTCCATGCCGTCGTGCTGGCTGTGATCTGGGGGGCGCTGTTCACCGTCGGCATCGTCTGGGGCGGCCCCTGGCTCTACGCCGCGCTGGGCGGGCGCGACGCTTCGCTGGCCGCGGCGCTGCAATACTCCAATATCCTGTTCGCAGGCGCTGCCGGCGTCTGGATCGTGAACCTGCTCGCGGCCGCGCTGCGCGGCTCGGGCAACGTCAAGGTGCCGGCGCTGGTCACCCTGGTCGGCGCTGTGGTGATGATCCCCGCCTCGCCGGCGCTGATCTTCGGCTTCGGCCCGATCCCGCGTCTGGGCATCGCGGGCGCGGCGACCGCGTTCAATCTCTACTATCTCGGGGCGCTGATCGTGATGCTCTGGTACATGCGCTCGGGTCGCTCCGGCCTCACGCTCTCCATAGCGCGGCTCGAGTGGCGCCTGTTCGCCGACATCCTCAAAGTCGGCGTGCCGACCGCGATCAACGCCGTGCAGACCAATCTCTGCGTGATCCTGGTGACCGGCGCGGTCGGCCTGTTCGGCACGGGGGCTCTCGCGGGATACGGCACGGCCTCGCGCCTCGACTATGTGATGATCCCGATCCTGTTCGGCCTGTCGTCGGCCGTGCTCACCATGGTCGGCATCAACATCGGCGCGGGCAACGGCGCGCGCGCCCATCGCATCGCCTGGATCGCCTCGCTGGTCGGCGTCGGCATCACCGAGACCATCGGACTGTTGGCCGCCATCGCGCCCGCGGTCTGGGTCGGCCTGTTCACCGACGATCCCGCCGTGCTGGTGCCGGGCATGACGTACCTGCGCATCGTCGGTCTGGTCTACGGCCTGTTCGGCTTCGGCTTCGTGACCTCGTTCGCAGCGCAAGGCGCGGGCAAGGTGCTGTGGCCGTCGGTCGCCGTCACGGCTCGCCTGATCGTGGCCGCGGGTGCCGCCTGGATCGCCGTCACGATGTTCAACGGCACCATGACGACAGTGGCGATCATTGTCGCTCTATCGTTCGCCGCCTACGCGGGCTTCGCCTCTTTGGTGATGTTCCGTGCCTCGGCGTGGTCGCAGCCGAGGTGACGTCGAAAGGTTCGACGGAGGGCTTGATCTTCCTGCCGGAACGCCGCGTAAATAGCGCCATGGACAATACGACCAAGGGGATCATTGGGCTGGTTGCGTGGCTGCTGGCAGGCTTTGCCTTGACCGAAGCCGCGACGATCACGCTGGCGGGGGGCGAGCCGCCGCAGAAGCCCACGGTCATCCAGGTAGAGGCGGACCGGACCGTCGCGTAAGTGCGCTAGAACGGCTTCAGCACCGCGAGGAAGACGATGGCGATCATCAGCACCGTCGGCACCTCGTTCCACCAGCGATAATAGCGCGCCGGCCGGGTGTTGCGATCGGCCGCGAAGTCCTTGCGCCAGCGGCCGTACAGGTGATGCACGAGGGTGAGCCCGACGACGAGGCTGAATTTCACCTGCCACCAGCCGGCGTGCCACCAGTCGCCCTGCCAGGCGAGCGACAGGCCGAAGATCCAGGTCAGGATCATTGCCGGGTTCATGATGCCGCGCAGCAGGCGGCGCTCCATCACCTTGAAGGTCTCGCTCTGCTGCGACCCCTTCTCCGTATCGGCGTGATAGACGAACAGCCGCGGCAGATAGAGCAGCCCCGCCATCCACGAGATCACGGCCACGATGTGCAGCGCCTTCAGGCTTTCATAGAGCATCGCGCACCAGCCGGGCGAGGCCCTCGATGAACTTGTGATGCGTGCCGACGGTGGGCACGCGGATGTAGGCCGGCACACCGGCTTCCAGAGCAAGCCGCTTGTAGTCGATGTCGAGCTCGACCAGCGTCTCGGAATGCTCGGACACGAAGCTGAGCGGATAGAGCACGATCGCCTTTTTGTCGGCGGCGGCGCGCTGGATCTCGGACTCGGTCGAGGGGCCGATCCATTTCAGCGGCCCTACCCGGCTCTGATAGCAAACCGCCCAGTCGACGCCGTCGAGCTGTGCCATGATCGCCTGCGCCGTCTGTTCCACTTCGCTCTGATAGGGATCGCCCGCCTTGATGATCTTCTCCGGAAGACCATGGGCGGAGAACAGCACGCGCACCGGCTGCGCGCCGGCGTCGGCCAGCCCCTGCTTCAGCAGTTCCACCGAGGCGTCGATGAAGCCGGGCTGCGTGGCGTAGCTCTTGACCCGTCGAGTCTTCACGCCGAGACGGGCGACCGCCTCGTCCCAGGTGCCGAACGACGAGCCCGTCGTCGTCGTCGAGAATTGCGGATAGAGCGGCAGCAGCACGATCTGGTCGGGGGCGAAGCGCCGCACGTCCTGCACGACCTCTTCCGTCATCGGATGCCAGTAGCGCATGCAGACGAAGCAGCGCCATTCGTCCCAATAGTTGCCGTCCTTCGCAAGCGCCTCCTGCAGCGCCTGGGCCTGCATCTCTGTCTGGCCCAGGATCGGCGAGGCGCCGCCGATCTGCGCGTAGATCTTCTTCGCCTTCGACGCCCGCCGGCCGGCAATGAAGCTTGCGAGCGGCAAACGGAAAATGGCCGGCAGCGAGATGATCGCGGGATCGCTGAACAGGTTGCGCAGGAACGGCTTCACCGCATCCAGCGAATCGGGTCCGCCGAGATTGAACAGGACGACCACCGTCTTCATGCGCCCGGCTTCCAGTTGCGCACGATCTCGACCAGCTCTGCCACATGCTCGGGCGGCGTCTGCGGCACCACGCCGTGGCCGAGATTGAAGATGAACGGGCCATGGCCCAGCTTGTCGAGGATGCGCTTGGCCTCGTCCTCCATTGCGCGACCGCCGACGACCAGCATGATCGGATCGAGATTGCCCTGCACGCAGATGTGCGGCTGCAGCTCCTTCGCCGCCCAGTGCGCGCCGATGCCGGTGTCGAGCGACAGCGCCGAGAACACGTCCGGCCGGCGATACATCAGGGCCGCGGGCCCGACGGCGCGCGGAAAGGCGATGATCGGCACGCCGGGATGTTTCAGGCGCACGCCCTGGGCGATACGCATCATCGGATCGAGCGACCAGCGGAAGAGCTGTTCTTCCGGCAGCACGCCCGCGTGGCTATCGAAAAGCTGGACGGCATCGGCGCCCGCGTCGATCTGGTTCACCAGGTGATCGACGATCGCATCGACCAGGAGGTCGATCAGGATGCTGAAGGAATCGGGCCAGCGATAGGCCCAGTCCTTCACCTTGGCGAAGTCCCGGCTGCCGCTGCCTTCGATCATGTAGCAGGCGAGCGTGAAGGGAGCGCCGGCGAAGCCCAGGAGCGCGGTCTCCTCTGGCAGAGCCTTTCTTGTTTCGGTGAGCGCGCGATAGACCGGCGCCAGATAATCCGAGAGCCGCGCGCGGGAGAGCTGGGCGAACTGGGCGGGGTCTGTCAGCGGCTCGAGCTTGGGGCCTTCGCCTGTTTCAAACCAGACTTTCTGGCCAAGGGCATCGGGGATCACGAGGATATCGGAGAAGATGATCGCGGCATCGAGGCCGAAGCGCCTGATCGGCTGCAGCGTGACCTCGACAGCCTTCTCCGGCGTGTAGCAGAATTCGAGGAAGGATTTGGTCGTGGCACGGACCGCGCGATATTCCGGCAGGTAACGCCCGGCCTGGCGCATCAGCCAGATCGGTGGCGTCGGGAAGCGCGTCCCGGCCAGTGTCGCCAACAGTTTCCCGCCGCTCATGATCTTTCCCTCATGCCTCCCTCTTACTCTATTCATATTAGGTAGTAGCAGTAGTAGTCCGCGCGGATTACGGGGATGAGCCTCATTAGACGTTCCTCCCCAGGGGCCTGTGGATCGGACTCGCCCGTTTTTCAGCGTTACAGCGACGGATTCCCGATTCGCAGGCAGTTCATTTTAGTTCATCCGCAGGGATGGCGACGGGGACCGTACCGGCGGCCCGGACCGAGATTCGGAGGGAGGCCCGACTAATCCCCCTACTGTCCCCGTGTTGCCCGAAACAATGCAGCGTTTCTCCCAAGGGTCCTGTGGGGTAAAAGACTTCGTGGCCAACCGCAATTTTCACGTCCATCTCGTGTCCGACTCGACCGGCGAGACCGTGTCGAGCGTCGCCCGTGCCTGCCTCGTGCAATATGAAGGCATCTTCGTGCAGGAGCATGTGTGGTCGCTGATCCGCACGCCAGGCCAGATGGAAAAGGTCATGCAGGCGGTCGAGAAGGATCGCGGCCCTGTCCTTTATACGCTGGTCGATCCGGAACTGCGCGATGCCGTGCGCGATCATTGCCGCAGGTTGCAGCTTCCCTGTGTCGGCGTGCTCGATCAGGCGATGAGCGTGCTGGCCGTGCACTTCCATTCGAAGAGCGAGCAGTGGCCGGGCCGCCAGCACCAGCTCGACGACGGTTATTTCGATCGCATCGACGCGATGCACTACACGCTGGCCCACGACGATGGCCAGTCGACGCACGATCTCGAAGATGCCGACGTGATCCTGGTCGGGCCGTCGCGCACGTCGAAGACACCGACCTGCGTCTATCTCGCCAACCGCGGCGTGCGCGCGGCCAACGTGCCGCTGGTGCCCCAGGTCGCTCCGCCGCCCGAACTCGAGGCGGCCAAGCGTCCGCTGGTGGTGGGCCTGATCACCGATCCGGAGCGGCTGGTGCAGATCCGGGTCAATCGCCTGCGCCTGCTGCAGCAGGACACCGAGTCCGAATACACCGACATGGAACAGGTCCAGGGCGAGATCCAGGACGCGCGCCGTCTCTACGCGCGGCGCAAGTGGGCGACGATCGACGTCACGCGCCGTTCGATCGAGGAAACGGCGGCCGCCATCATGCAGATGCTGGCGACGCGCCGCGAACAGAAGCTTCAAGTGACGTAGGACCATGAAGCGGCTCGCATCGACACTTCTCGTGTTGCTGCCGGTGTCCGCTTTCGCCGCCGGCGGCATCGAGGTGACGCGCGGTCCCGACACCACGCTGTACGGCACGTGCGTGCCGAGCCTCCTGGTCGAGAACAGATCGACCGAGACGGTCGACTATCTCGAGGTCGATCTGGCGCTCGAGCTGGCCGATGGCCAACGGCGCACCGTGGAATTGAAGTCGGCCTATCGCGAAGGCGTGCTCTATCCGATCGCTCCCGGTGTCGGCGCAACCCTGCGCCAGCATCTCGACACGTCGCGATCGCTCGGTGTGCAGTGCAGCGAAATCAAGGCCCGGACGGTCGAAGGAACGATTTGCGAGGCCAAGGGCAAGCCGTGTGCGTCGGCCGTATCGGTGCACCCCTAGAATCCCTGCGGCAGTTGCGCCCGACTCGGGCCCGATCCGTTGGAGCGGTGCCGTTGGTGGCATAAGCTGGCGGAAACGGCCGGCAACAGGTCGGCTCTGGATGGGAAGGAACTCACCGATGACATTCCGCCTCACTCGACGCGCCTTCACGGGCGGCGCCGCCGCGCTGCTCGCCACGCCAGCCGTGCTGCGCGCCGCGGAGCCGATCAAGTTCCGCGTCTCCCTCGACACCGCGCCCAGCCATCCGCGCAACGTCGCGATGGTCGACTTCGTGGCCAAGGTCGCCAAGGAATCGAAGGGCGAGATCGTGGGGGAGGTCTTCCACTCCGGCCAGCTCTTCGCCGACCTCAACGTCTCCAAGGCGCTGCTGCAGGGCCAGGTCGAGGTCGCAGCGCCCGGCGCCTGGACCCTGACCGGCCTGGTGCCCGATGCCGACATGGTGCAGCTGCCGTACTTCTACGGCCAGAAGACCGAGGTCACCTACAAGGCGACCGACGGCAAGGCCGGCCAGCACGTCAACAAGGAGCTCGAGGGCAAATTGAAGACGGTGGTGCTCGGACCGTGGATCGATCTCGGTTATCAGAACTGGTACGCGACCAAGACGCCGCTCGAGAGCTTCGCCTCCTTCAAGGGCCTCAAGATCCGCAGCCCCGGCGGCGCCGGCATCTCGTGGCGCATCAAGTTCGCGGGCGGCATCGCCAACACGACGGCATGGCCCAACGTTCCCCTGGCCTTGTCGCAAGGCACGTTCGACGCCTTCGTCTCGACCGACGAGAGCTGCAACTCGGCGAAGCTCTGGGAAGCCGGCGTGAAATACTGCTACGCCGACCATCAGTTCATGAGCCAGTACGTGCCGATGATGAGCAAGATCTTCACCGCCAAGCTCACCCCGGCCCAGACCAAGATGATGCTCGACCTGTGGCAGGCCAACATCGCCGACTACCGCAAGGGCTCGGCGACCAGCCAGGCCAATGCGCGTGGCATCCTCGAGAAGAACGGCGTGAAGTTCCACGATCCCAGCGCCGAGGAAGCGGCGGCGACCCGCAAGGCGATGATGGCCGACATGCCGACCCTCATCAAAGACGCCAAGCTGTCGCCGGAGATCGTGAGCCTGGTCAAGGACGCCGTCGGCTCGGCCGCGTGAAGACCGCACGCGTGAGGGCCATCGTCTCTTGATCCGCCGCGACACTCCCTGGGATCGCCTCGAGCGGACTCTCGTCGGCCTGCTCGGCGCGCTCGCCATGGTGGTGGGCGTCGTCCAGGTCGTCGGGCGCTACTTCTTTCCCGCCTACGCCATCAGCTGGGCGGAGGAGGTGATCGTCTACCTCGTCGTCTGGGGCGTGATGATCATCTCGAGCCAGCTCGTGCGCACCGACGGGCACGTGCGTCCCGACCTGGTGCTGCGTCTGGTCGGCACCACCGGCCAGCGCTGGATGGAATCCTTCAACTGCGTCGTGGCGCTGGCCTTCTGCGTCGGCATGGTGTGGTACGGCAGCAGCATCGTCATCGCGTCGTGGGGGCTGGACGAGCACAGCTCGACCGACTTCTCGTTCCCGATGTGGATCTACTACAGCGCGCTGCCGGTCGGCGGCCTGCTGATGACGGTGCGTTACGCCATCCGGCTCTACCGCTACGTCTTCGCTTTCGATCCCGAAACCATGACCATCGGCCATACCGCCGAGCATGAAATGATCGTGCCGAAAGACTGATCGCAGATGTGGGTCTTCCTCTTCTTCGTGATGTTCTTCGGCCTGCTCGCGTCGGGCATGCCGATCTTCCTCGTGCTGGGCGCCTGCGCCGCCGTGCTGTTCTTCTTCTCGGACCAGCCGCTGATCGGCATGACCCAGGTCGTGATCGATTCGCTCAACTCCTCGACCCTGATGTCGTTGCCGCTGTTCGTGATGGCCGCGGCCTTCATGCGCCAGGGCGGCGTCGCCAAGGCGCTGGTCGATCTCTGCACGGCGTGGATCGGCGGCGTGCGCGGCTCGCTGGGCCTCGTCACCGTCGTGGCCTGCACCCTGTTCGCGGCGATCTGCGGCTCGTCGGTCGCGACCGCGCTCGCCATGGGCACGATCCTGCTGCCGGCGATGATCGAGAAGGGCTATCCGCGCTCGTTTGCGCTGGGCGTCATCGGCGCCTCGGGCACGATCGGCATCGTCATCCCGCCCAGCCTCGCGCTCATCCTGTACGGCATCGTGGCCGAACAATCGGTGCCGCGCCTGTTCCTGGCCGGCATCCTGCCGGGCCTGCTGCAGGCCGGCGCCTTCTTCGCCTGGGTCTGGTACACCGCGCGGCGCAATAATTTCCCGGTCGAGCCCAGCCTGCCGATGGCCGAGCGCTGGCGGGTGACGTTCCGCGCGCTGCCGGCGATCTCGCTGCCGGTCATCGTGCTCACCGGCATCTACGGCGGCTTCGTCACCGTGACCGAGGCGGCCGCGATCGCCGCCGCCGCGTCGATGGTCATCAGCCTCTGGTTCTACAAGGGCTTCAAGTGGACGCAGTCGCTGTCGGTGATTGCCGACGCCTTGAAGAGCGCGGGCACGATCATGCTGATCGTCGCCACCGCGATCGCCTTCGGCCACTGGATGACCGACTCGGGCGTGCCGGCGCAGCTCGTGAAATGGGTGCTCGAGCACAATCTCTCGACCTGGGAATTCCTGCTCGCCATCAACGTGCTGCTGCTGGTGCTGGGCTGCTTCCTCGAGGTCGTGGCGACCCTGCTGCTGGTGCTGCCGATCCTGGCGCCGGTGCTGATCCCGCTCGGTGTCGACCCGGTGCACTTCTCGATCATCTTCACGCACAACATGGAGATCGCGCTGGTCCACCCGCCGGTCGGTCTCAATCTCTACGTGCTGGCCACGATCTCGACCGCGCCGATCGGCGAGGTCATTCGCGGCATCCTGCCGTTCCTGATCCTGCTGCTGATCGTGCTCATGATCATCACCTACTGGCCGCCCCTCACCATGTGGCTGCCGCAGCTGGTGTACGGCCATTAGCGTAAAAGATGACGCCGAGTGCACCAATTTCTGGGACACCTCGGATAGCGATGCCATAAGGGTTTCTGGCGATTTGTACCGGATTCCGCCACCCCCTCCGCGCAACAGAATTGCGCGATCTAGTGCAGTGGGCCGCCGCCGAAATCGTGGTGGATGACGTTGTCCTGAGGTGACGGCAGATGATGCGCCGGCGCGTCGAGACCGCCCGCCCATTGGCCGCTCACACGCGCATCGTTGACGGCGGGCTCGTCATTCAGGATCCGCTCGCGCGCCGGCATCAGGAGAAGAATGACCGTGCCCGCGATGCCCGCGATCGCGAGCAGGATCACGATCACGACGAGGGTCGGATCGCCCATGGCCGCCCCTACTCCGCGGCCTTCACGACGGGAGCGAAGCGGGCGTCGAAGTCGCGGATGGCCTGTTCGACGGTCTGCGAAATCTGCTTCAGCTTGTCCTGGTTCATCACCTTCAGGCCGAACAGGTCCTTCACGTAGAACACGTCGACGGCGCGCTCGCCGTAGGTGGTGATGTGCGCGGTGGCGATCTGCAGGCTGCAGCGCGTCAGCGCGCGTGTGACGACATGCAGGAAGCCCGGCCGGTCGCGGCCGTTGACCTCGATCACGGTGAAGGTGTCCGACGCGTTGTTGTCGATCAGCACGCGCGGCTCGACGGTGAAGACGCGGTCGCGCTTGGGCCACGAGGCGCGCTGGGTGTCGAGCTCGCGCTGCACGTCGAGGCGATTGGACAGCGCCAGTTCGACGCGCGCCGAGAGCCGGGCCAGCCGCTGCGGCCCGTCGAACGGCTTGCCCTCGAGATCCTGGATCCAGAAGGTGTCGAGCGCCATGCCGTTGGCCAGCGTAAAGATCTTGGCGTCGACGATGTTGGCGCCGCTGATCGCCATCGCACCGGCGAGGCGCGCGAAGAGGCCGTGCGTGTCGAGCGTGTAGATCGTGACCTCGGTCACCGAGCGCGCGGCGTCGACCCGGTGCTCGATGGCAAGCGGCTGCTTGTCACGTTCGGCGCGGCGTACCAGTTCGGCCTGACGCGCCAGCGTGGCGATATCGAACGACAGCCAGTAGGGCGCGTAGCCGCGCGAAAAATGTTCTTCCTTGTCGGCGTCGGTCCAGCCGGTCAGCCGGTTTCCGATCTCCGCCTGGATCGCTTTGATGCGTTCGGCGCGGCCGCCCTGCAGCGTGCCGCCGGACAGGAGCTGCTCGGCCGCGTGATAGAGCTGGCGCAGGAGGGCTGCCTTCCAGCCGTTCCAGACGTTCGGCCCCACGGCGCGGATGTCGCACACCGTCAGCACCAGCAGGAGGCGCAGGCGCTCGGGCGATTGAACCAGCGCCGCGAAATCCTCGATCGTCTTGGGATCCATCAGGTCGCGCTGGAACGCGGTGCCCGACATGGCGAGGTGATAGCGCACCAGCCACGCCACGGTCTCGGTCTCGGCGGCGGTCAGGCCGAGGCGCGGCCCGAGATGCATCGCGACCTCGGCGCCCAGCACCGAGTGATCGCCGCCGCGGCCCTTGGCGATGTCGTGCAGCAGCACCGCGAGATAGAGCACCGGCCGCGACAGGATCTTGTGCACGACCTCGGCGGAGAGCGGATGGTCTTCCTTGTAGGCGCCGTTCTCGATCGACGCGAGGATGCCGATGGCGCGGATCGTGTGCTCGTCGACGGTGTACGTGTGGTACATGTCGTGCTGCGTCTGGGCGACCACGCGTCCGAAGTCCGGCACGAAGCGGCCGAACACGCCCGACTCGTTGAGGCGCCGCAGCGTCGTCTCCGGATCGTGACGCGACGTCAGCATCGCCATGAACAGACGATTTGCCTCCGGATCGTTGCGCAACCGGTCGATCAGGCGGATGTCGTGCGTGATCTGGCGCAAGGTCGCGGGATGGATATCGAAGTCGTTCTCCTGCGCCACGTGAAAGAGCCGCAGGATCGCCGCCGGATCCTTCTCGAACATGTCGGGCGACGGAGCGCTCAGCCGCTCGCCGTCCAGCCGGAAGCCGTCGAGCTGGCGCGGCCGGAGCGACTGCCAGAGGGCCGCGAGCTTGGGCTTGCGGCGGTGGCTGTCCTCGAGGGCCAACACGAAGATGCGCGTCAGGTCGCCCACGATCTTGGCATGAAGATAGTAGTGCTTCATGAAGCGCTCGACGCCGCGGCTGCCGGAGCGATCCTGGTAGCCCAGCCGCGCGGCGATCTCGCGCTGCAAGTCGAACGACAGGCGGTCGTCGGCGCGGTTGGTGAGATAGTGGATGTGGCAGCGCACCGTCGACAGGAAGCGGTCGGCGCGCTCGAAGTGGCGCGCCTCGCCCGTGGTCAGCACCTTCTTGGCGACCAGCTCGGCGGGCTTGGCGACGCGGTAGAGGTAGCGCGCGATCCAGAACAGCAGGTGCAGGTCGCGCAGCCCGCCCTTGCCTTCCTTCACGTTCGGCTCGACGACGTAGCGCGAGTCGCCCATGCGCTGGTGGCGCTGGTCGCGCTCGACGAGCTTGGCCTCGACGAAGTCGCGGCCGTCGCCGGTCAGGAATTTCTGGTTGAATGCCGCGATCAGCTCGTCGAACAGCGCGCGGTCGCCCCAGATGTAGCGCTGCTCGAGCAACGCGGTGCGGATCGTCTGGTCGCGCTCGGCGTAGCGGATGCTCTCTTCGACAGTGCGCGTGGCGTGGCCGACTTTCAGCCCCATGTCCCACAGCAGATAGAGCATGAACTCGACGATCTGCTCGCCGCGCGGCGTCTGCTTGTAGGGACGCAGGAACAGGAGATCGAGATCGGAGAGCGGCGCCAGCTCGCCGCGGCCGAAGCCGCCGGTCGCCACGACGCTCAGCCGCTCGGCGGCGCTGGGGTTGGCGGCCGGGTAGGCATATTTCTCCGCGAAGTCGAACAGCACGCGGATCAGCTGGTCCATCAGGAACGAGGTGGCGGCCAGCACGGCCGGTCCGTCGTTGCGCTGGTTGCCGGTGCCCGTCTCGAAGCGGCGGCGGATTTCGGCCCGGCCGGCCGCCAGGGCATCGCGGAAAGTGGCCAGCACCTCGGGGCGCGGGATATCGCCCGACGGCCGGTCCTCGACCAGGCCCGCCAGCGTTTCCTCAAGCGCGCGCCGCCGGATGATGGTGCGGCGGTCGGGAATGGAATCGTAGGGCGTGGCCATTCTGGATTTTTTCTCTGGGCGGATACTACAGGGCGCGGAGGGGGTAAAATAGGGCGGCATGGCCCAACCCGTACTCGCCGTTTTCACCAAGAACCGGGTCAACCCCGCCTATGCGGCCGCGCGGCTGGCGGTCGACCGGGTGGCGGCGGAGGCCGGCGCGCGAACGATTCACTACGTCCCGCAGACACTCGACGACGTCGGCGAGCAAAAGGCCCTGGTGACCGAGGCGCTGGCTGCCCGGCCCGCCGCCGTGGTGCTCAATCCAACCGATGACGTGGCGATGCAGGAGGATCTCGTCCGCCTGGACGCCGCCGGCATCCCCGTGGCGCTGTTCATCAACCGCATGCAGGGGCCCGCCCTCACCTTCGTGGGCTCCGACGACGAGGCGATCGGCCGGCGCACGGCCACCGCGCTGTTCGAGGCCCTGGGTGGCACGGGCCGCGTGGTCGGCCTCGAAGGTCCGCAGGCCGCGCCGACCAGCCGCGCCCGCGTGCGCGGATTGCGCGCGACCTTGGGCCGCTTCCCCGGGATCGAGCTGGTCGACATGGCGGTCGGCCACCTGCAACAGCCGCCGGCGCAGATCGCGATGGCCGGGCTGTTGGAGAGGCACGCGCGCATCGACGGCGTGTGGACGGCCAACGACCTAATGGCCTTCGGTGCCCTCGACGCGCTCGACGCGGCGGGACGCCGGGCAAAGGTCGTCGGCATCAACGGCCTGCCGGCCGCGATCGAGCACATCGAGCGCGGCACCATGCTGGCCAGCGCCGACTTCAGCGCCTTCAATATCGCGGCGATCGCGGCCCGCGCGGTGCTGCGGCATCTGCGCGGCGAGCTGGTGCCCGCAGAGATCATGGTTCCGGCCGAGCTGATCGACCGCGGCAACTGCGCACGCTGGAAAGTCCCGTTCGCCGAGCGCCCCTGTCCCCCGTGGGAAGAGATCGTGCGATAATCCGCCGATGCGTTACTTTGCTTTTCTCTGGGCATTCCTCTGCATGATCCTGGCGTTCGGCGTCGCCGATGCGCAGACGCGCGCCGCTCCAGCGACGCCCGCGGCCAACCAGATCGACATCAATAGTGCCAGCCGCGGCGATCTCATGACCCTCGACGGCATCGGCGAGGTGCGGGCCGACGCGATCATCCGCGCGCGGCCGTTCAAGGTGAAGACCGAGCTGGTCGAGCGCCGGCTGATCCCCGAGGCGCTGTACGAAAAGATCGCCGACAAGGTGGCCGCGCGTGCGGCACCCGTCGCGCCGGCGCCGCGCCCCGCCACGCCCGTGCCCGCCAGAAGATAGATGACCGCCGCCACGATCTACGCGCTCGGCACGCCCGCGCCCTCGCGCGCCGCGCCGGGCGCGGTGTCGGTGATTCGCTTGAGCGGTCCGCGCGCGCCCGAGGCGCTGATCTTCCTCACCGAGCCCAAGGCCTTCGAGCGCGGCTACTCGGCGCGCGATCCCTCGCTGCCCGAGCCGCGCCGCATGGTGGTGCGCGGCGTGCTCGATCCCGCGACCGGCGAGGAGATCGACCGCGGGCTGGTGGTGTGGTTCGAGGCGCCGCACACCGAGACCGGCGAGATGATGGCCGAGCTGCATCTGCACGGCGGACGCGCCGTCGTGAATGCGGCGCTGGCGGCGATTGGCCGGCTGGGCTTCTGCAGATTGGCCGAGCCGGGGGAATTCACGCGCCGCGCCTTCGAGCACGGTAAGCTCGACCTCACGCGCGCCGAAGCCATCGCCGATCTCGTCGCGGCCGAAACCGACCAGCAACGGCGCGTGGCGATCCAGCAGATGCAGGGTTCGCTGCATCGCCTGTACGAGGATTGGCGCACGCTCGGCCTGCGCGCGCTCGCCCACCTCGAGGCCGCGATCGATTTCCCCGACGAGGACCTGCCGCCCGGTGTCGGCGATGAGGTGAAAAAGGGCGTCACGCAGCTTCAGGGCGAGCTGGCGGCGCATCTCGACGACAGACGCGGCGAGCGCCTGCGCGACGGGCTGCACATCGCGATCATCGGCCCGCCCAACGCCGGCAAATCCTCGCTGCTCAACCTGCTCGCGCGGCGCGATGCCGCCATCGTGTCGGAAACCGCGGGCACGACACGCGACGTGATCGAAGTCCATCTCGACCTCGGCGGCTGGCCGGTGGTGCTGGCCGACACCGCGGGCATCCGCGCCTCGACCGACGCCATCGAGCAGGAAGGCGTGCGCCGGGCCCGCGCCCGCGCCGACTCCGCCGATCTGCGCGTGCTGGTGCTGGATGCCGCCTCGGATTGGCAGTCGGAGATGCAGGCGCTCACCGCCGCGACCGGACGCTGGGATGCGACGCGCGACATTGTCGTCGTCAACAAGACCGACCTCGCGCCGGCAAGCGGCGTCGGAATCGTGTCGCTCTCTGCCAAGGACGGCACGGGCCTGCCCGAGCTGCTTGCGCGGCTCGAGCGATCGGCCGCGCAGCTGATGGAGGAAGGTGCGGCCCCGCCGCTCACCCGCGCCCGTCACCGCGAGGCGTTGGTCGAGGCGCACGCGGCGCTCGGCCGCGCTCTTCAGGCCCCAGAAGTCGCGCTGGCCGCCGAAGACCTGCGGCTGGCGATGCGTGCCTTGGGCCGCATCACCGGCACGGTGCGCATCGACGAGTTGCTGGACGTGATCTTCCGGGACTTCTGCATCGGTAAGTAGAAGCCTTCACACTCTGCGACAAAACATAAGAAACAAAAACCCGCAGCGGTTTGGAGACGGAGCGGCCTTAAGCTTCCCGGCGGGAGGAGCTTCGCATGTTCACGAAATTGCTGATCGCCGCGTCGACGCTTTTGCTCATGGCCTACGCCATCGAGCCCGACAATTACGATGAGCAGCGCCGCGGCCGGGCGCAGCAGGCGTCTATCGCTTCCGCGGTCAGCCCAACGCCGGCAGCACTTTATCGAGCGTGATCGGATACTCGCGCACCCGCGCGCCACAGGCGTTGTAGATCGCGTTGGAGACGGCGGCGCCCGCGCCGCAGATTCCCAACTCGCCCACGCCCTTCGAGCCCAGCGCATTGGCGTGCTCGTCGAAGACCTTCAGGGCGATCGCCTCGACCGCCGGCACGTCGGCATGCACCGGCACGTGATAGTTGGCGAGATCGACGTTCACGAACGAGCCGTAGCGCGTGTCGACTTCCTGGTTCTCGAACAGGGCCGAACTCACGCCCCAGATCATGCCGCCGATCATCTGCGAGCGCGCCGTCTTGGCGTTGAGGATGCGGCCGGCATCGAACACGCCCAGCATGCGCCGCAGCCGCACCTCGCCCGTGTCGGCGTCGACGCCGACCTCGGCGAAGTGCGCGCCGTAGGCGAACTGCGCAAACTTCTTGTACTCGTCGCCGGGTTCGACCCTGCCCATCGCCGACAGGCCCTGCGGCCCCTCGTGCTTGTCGAGGCGGGCCTTCAGCTTCTTGCAGGCGTCCAGCAACGCAGCACCGCAGCTCGACGCGCCGAACGATCCGCCCGAGCCCGGCGTGATCGGATAGGAGCTGTGGCCGAGCTTCACCGTCACGCCTTCGAGCGGGATGTCGAGGATCTCGGCCGCGATCTGGGCGAAGATCGTGTAGGAGCCGGTGCCGATGTCGGTCATGTCCATTTCGACCGTGGCCGACGTGGCGCTGTTCATCGTCACCTTCGCCTCGGCCTTGCGCAGGATGTTGCCGCGGATCGCCGCCGCCACGCCCATGCCGACCAGCCATTGCCCCTGTTTGTTGGCGCCCGGCTTGGCGCTGCGCTTGTTCCAGCCGAAGCGCTCGGCGCCCTGCTGCAGGCAGGCCACCAGGTTGCGCGTCGAGAACGGGATGTGCTTCTCGGGATCTTCCTTGGGCTCGTTCTTCAGGCGCAGCTCGATAGGGTCCTTGTCGAGCTTCACCGCGAGTTCGTCGATCGCCTGCTCGAGCGCCAGCAGGCCGATGGCTTCGCCGGGCGCGCGCATCGAGCCCGGGATGGGAAGATCGAGCACGACCGTCTGCTGGGCGGTCAGCCGGTTGGGCGCGGCGTAGAGCGAGCGCGTGGGCGCCACGATCGGCTCGACGAAATCGTCGGCGCGCGCGGTCTGAGCCACCGACTCGTGGGCGATGCCCGTCAGCGTGCCGTCCTGCGTGGCGGCCAGGCGCACGCGCTGGATCGAGGCGCCGCGATGCGTGGTGACGTGGAACATCTGCTGGCGCGTCAGCACGACCTTCACCGGGCGCTTGAGCTCGCGCGCCGCCAGGGCGGCCAGGATCGCGTCGCCATAGACCGGCAGCTTGCCGCCGAAGCCGCCGCCGATGAACTCGGCGATCACCTCGACCTGGTCGGGCGGCACCTTGAGCGTGGTGGCGATGCACTGGTGCGCGGACTCCACGAGTTGCACCGCCGAGCGCACGGTGAGCATGTTGCCGGTCCACTCCGCCGTGCTGGCGTGCGGCTCCATCATGTTGTGGTTCTGGTAGGGCGTCTTGTAGGTCGAATCGACGGTGACGGCGGCGGTGCGCATCGCGGTGTCGATGTCGCCGATCTTGCTCGCCGCCGGCTTGCCCACGACGTCGGTCTTGGGGTCCTTGATCTCCCGATCCGGCGCTTCGATGTCGAACGCGCCCTTGTTCGCGAGGTAGGTGATCTGGATCAGCGCCGCCGCCTCGCGCGCGGCCTCGAACGTCTCGGCCACGACCAGCGCCACCGGCTGGCCGAAATACTGGATCTTCTTGCTGTCGAGCTGGGGCTTGGGCCGGGCGAACGGGTCTTCTGCTTTCGGCACCCACGGCGCCTGCTCGGGGGCGTTCTCGTGCGTCATCACCATCAGGACGCCGGGCTGGCGGCGCGCTTCGCTGGCGTCGATGCTCGTGATCTCTCCGTAGGCGATCGTCGCCGTGGCGATCGCGCCGAACGCCAGCTTCTGGGTCTTGGCGTCGGCGGCGTAGACCGCCTTGCCGGTGACCTTGGCGTGACCGTCGATGCGGTCGATGGGTTCTCCGATGACGTGCGCCATGCTCAGGCCTTCGCGGTGAGGTCGGTGAACGCCCGCGCGATCGTGCGCCTGGCGAGCGGGATCTTGAAATCGTTGCCGCCGTGGCCCTGGGCGCCCGCGACGGCGACCTCGCCGGCCGCCTGGAACGTCTTGTCGCCCACGACGGCGCCCGACATGCCCTGCTCGGCATCGCGCGCGCGCCACGGCACGGTGCCGACGCCGCCCAGCGCCAGCCGCGCCCCGCGCACCTTGCGCTCGTCGTCGATGTCGAGGATCGCCGCCACCGAGACCAGGGCGAAGGCATAGGACGCGCGATCCCGCACCTTGCGGTAGGTCTGCCTGCCCGGTGGCGCGGGCGGCAGGATCACCGATGTGATGAGCTCGCCCGGCTCGAGATTGGTTTCGCGCTCTGGCGTGCGCTCGGGCAGCCGGTAGAGCTCGGCGATGGGGAGGGTGCGGCCACCCTTGGCGCCGCCCTTGGTCTCGATCCTTGCGTCGAGCGCCATCATCGCGACCGCCATGTCGGACGGGTGCACGGCGATGCAGGCGTCGCTGCCGCCCAGCACCGCGTTCATGCGGTTGATGCCCTGAAGCGCCGAGCAGCCGCTGCCGGGCGCGCGTTTGTTGCAGGGCTTCGACACGTCATAGAAATAAGGGCAGCGCGTGCGCTGCAGGAGGTTGCCGCCGGTGCTGGCCTGGTTGCGCAACTGCGCCGAGGCGCCGTTCACGATGGCGCGCGTCAGTATCGGGTAGCGTTCGATCACGCGCTTGTCGGCCGCGAGATCGGTGTTGGTCACCATCGCGCCGATGGTGAGCCCGCCGTCGGCGGCATCGACGATGTCCTTCAGCGGCAGGCGCGAGACGTCGATCAGGTGTGCGGGCTTCTCGACCTCGACCTTCATCAAATCCAGCAGATTGGTGCCGCCCGCGATGAAGCGCGCGCCGGGGTTTTGCGCGGCGGCCACGGCGGCATCGACGTCTTTGGCGCGTTCGTAGGTGAAGGCTCTCATGTCGGCGTGCCTTCCGATGCGGCGATGATGGCGGCCACGATGTTGGGATAGGCGGCGCAGCGGCAGATGTTGCCGCTCATGCGCTCGCGCACTTCCTCGACGCTGCCGGTGGGCTTGCTCGCGAAATCCAGTGCGACGGAGGACGGCACGCCGCGCTGCAGCTCCGACACCATGCCGACCGCCGAGCAGATCTGGCCCGGCGTGCAGAAGCCGCACTGGAAGGCGTCGGCCTTCACGAACGCGGCCTGCATGGGATGCAGCTTGTCGCCTTCCGCCAGCCCTTCGATGGTGACGATCTTGTCGCCCTCGCGCGACGCGGCGAGCGACAGGCAGGAATTCAGGCGCACACCGTTGACCAGCACGGTACAGGCACCGCACTGGCCGTGATCGCAGCCCTTCTTCGTTCCGGTAAGCCCGAGATGATCGCGCATCGCGTCGAGAAGCGTGGTGCGCGGGTCGAGCGAGAGTTTGTGCGTGTGGCCATTCACATCGAGGTCGACGTCGATGTTTCCCGGCGCCGGCGGCCGGGTCGCGGCCACCTGGGGTTGGGCGTGGAGGTGCTTGGCGGCAACGGCGCTCGCCAGAGCGGTGGTTCCAAGGAGGCGGCGGGTCAGGAGGGTCTTGTCCGGCATGGGGAGATAACGACTCGACCGGAACGCCCGTTCCCGTACCGTTTTGCAACGACTCCCCGCCCGCTCCGTTGGACTCCTCATCTCCCAATCACGGGATTTTGTTCAGCGTAAAGGGGTCGAACCTTGGCCAAGGCGAAGACGAACAAGACAGCAAACGGCGTCAAGAAGTCTGGCGGCGGCGAGTTGCATCAAACGACTACTTCGGATGCGCAGACTCTGACGACCAATCAGGGCACCCCGATCGCCGACAACCAGAATTCGTTGAAGAGCGGCGCGCGCGGCCCGACTCTGATGGAGGATTTCATCCTCCGTGAGAAAATCACCCACTTCGACCACGAGCGCATTCCCGAGCGCATCGTGCATGCGCGCGGATCGGCCGCGCACGGCTATTTCGAGCCGTTCAAGAACTGGTCGAAGCTCAGCAAGGCCGCGTTCCTGTCGAACCCGAAGAAGCGCACCAAGGTGTTCGCGCGCTTCTCGACCGTCGCGGGCGGCGCGGGCTCGGTCGACACGCCGCGCGACGTGCGTGGCTTCGCGGTCAAGTTCTATACCGACGACGGCAATTTCGACCTGGTCGGCAACAACATCCCCGTCTTCTTCATCCAGGACGCCATCAAGTTCCCCGACTTGATCCACTCGGTGAAGATGGAGCCGGACCGCGGCTTCCCGCAGGCGGCCTCGGCGCACGACACCTTCTGGGATTTCGTATCTCTCACGCCCGAGAGTACCCACATGTTGATGTGGGCGATGTCGGACCGCGCGATTCCGCGCTCGCTGCGCCATATCGAGGGCTTCGGCATCCACACCTTCCGGCTGGTGAATGCCGACGGCGAATCGACCTTCGTGAAATTCCACTGGCGGCCGTCCATCGGCGCGGCCTCGCAGGTGTGGGACGAGGCGGTGAAGACCGCCGGTGCCGATCCCGACTACCATCGCCGCGACCTCTGGGAGTCGATCGACAAGGGCGACTTCCCGGAATGGACCCTGAGCGTCCAGGCCTTCGACCAGAAGACCGCCGATGCGCTCGACTTCGACATCCTCGATCCGACCAAGATCATTCCCGAGGAGGTCGTGCCGCTCACGCCGCTCGGCCGCATGGTGCTGGACCGCAATCCGACGAATTTCTTCGCCGAGACCGAGCAGGTGGCGTTCCACCCCGGCCATCTGGTGCCGGGCATCGATTTCACGGCCGATCCACTTTTGCAGGGCCGCCTGCATTCCTATCTCGATACCCAGCTGTCGCGGCTGGGGAGCGCCAACTTCCATGAGATCCCGATCAACCGGCCGGTCTGCCCGATGCGCAACTTCCAGCGCGACGGTCACATGCGCATGCAGGTGCCGGAGGGCCGCGTGAACTACGAGCCGAATTCGCTCGATCCCGCCAGCCCGCGCGAGAATCCGGTGCGCGGCTTTGCAAGCTTCCCCGATCCGGACGCCGGCCCCAAGACGCGCCAGCGGCCAGAAAGCTTCGCCGACCACTACTCGCAGGCCCGTCAGTTCTGGCGCTCGATGACGCCGCCGGAACAGGGCCACATCGTCTCGGCGTTCACTTTCGAGCTTTCCAAGGTGGTCACCGTGGCGATCCGCACGCGCGTGCTGGGTCATCTCGACCTGGTCGAGCCGGAACTGGGCGAACGGGTCGCGGCCGCGCTGAACATGACCGGCATGGCCGACGACATCACACCGGCGGTCGAGCCGCGCGACGACCTGCCGCCCTCGCCGCCGCTCAGCCTGGTCGCCAAGGCGCCCGCCACGATCAAGGGCCGCACGGTCGGCGTGATGGTGACGGCGGGTTTCGATTCTCGCCTGCTGGCGAGCCTCACCGCTGCGCTGAAGCGCGAGGGTGCTGCGCTAAAGCTCATCGCGCCGAAGATCGGCCCGGTGAAGGACGACAAGGGCGGCAAGCACGAGCCCGACATGATCGTCGACGGCGGTCCGTCAGTCCTGTTCGATGCCTGCGTGGTCATGCCCTCCGAGGAAGGCGTCGGCGATCTGCTGGAGATGGCCTCGGCCATCAACTGGATCCGGGATGCCTACGGCCATCTGAAGGCGCTGACCTATGTCGACGCGGCGGCACCGTTGCTGGCCAAGGCCGCGGTCGAGCCCGACGTCGCGCTGGGAGTGATCGACCTCGACGGCAAGAAGGGCCTCGACGACTTCATCGCCGCAGCCAAGAAGCATCGCCTCTGGGACCGCGAGAAACTCGTGCGGCCGCCGGTGTGAAGAAGATGAAGGGCAGCCTCGCCACCTACCGCGCCAAACGCGACTTCGAGAAGACGGCCGAGCCCTCGGGCAAGGTCGCGGTCGCGGCGGGAGCGGGGCTGCGCTTCGTCATCCAGCGTCACGACGCGACGCGGCTGCACTACGACTTCCGGCTCGAGCTCGACGGCGTGTTCAAGTCGTGGGCGGTGACGCGCGGGCCCTCGCTCGATCCGCACGACAAGCGGCTGGCCGTCGAGGTCGAGGACCATCCGCTCGACTACGGCGACTTCGAAGGCACGATCCCCAAAGGGCAATATGGCGGCGGCACGGTCCAGCTCTGGGACCGCGGCCATTGGATTCCCGAAGGCGATCCGCACGAGGGGCTGAAGCGCGGCGACCTCAAGTTCCGGCTGGAAGGCGAGCGGCTGGGCGGAAGCTGGGTGCTGGTCCGCATGAAGTGGGACAAGAAGGGTGGCCGAGATGGAAAGAAGGGGCGCACCAACTGGCTGCTGATCAAGCATCGCGACGATGCGGCCATCGAAGGCAACGGCGACAAGCTTTTGAAGGATCCGAAGTCGATCGCCTCGGGCCGCACCCTGAAGGAGATCGCGCTGGGGACCGGTAAGGCGCCGACGCCCTTCATGAGCCGCAAGAACAAGAACGCCGCCGGCGCGGTGTGGAACAGCAAGGACAGCGCCGAGAAGAACGTGCCGAAGAAGGCCAAGGCCGTCCAGCCCAAGAAGGTCGGCACCATGCCGGACTTCGTCGAGCCGCAGCTGTGCAAGCTGGTCGAGCGCGCGCCCTCGGGCGCCGGCTGGGCGCACGAGGTGAAGTTCGACGGCTATCGCCTGCAGCTCCGCGTCGAGGACGGCGAGGCGACGCTGCGCACGCGCAAGGGCCTCGACTGGACACGCAAGTTCTCGGCGATCGCGGAGGCGGCGGCCGGGCTGCCCGATTGCATCATCGACGGCGAGGCCTGCGCGCTGGACCATCATGGGGCGCCGGACTTCGCTGCCCTGCAGGCCGCGCTGTCGGAGGGCGAGTCCAAAGATCTGATCTTCTTCGCCTTCGACCTCCTGTTCGCCGAAGGCCTCGACCTGCGCGGCCTGCCGCTGGCGGAGCGCAAGGACGCGCTGCGGACCCTTCTCGCGGCGACCCAGTCGAAGAGGCAGACCCTGCGCTACGTCGATCATTTCGAGACCGGCGGCGATGCCGTTCTCCAGTCGGCCTGCAAGATGCATCTCGAGGGCATCGTCTCGAAGCAACTCGATGCGCCGTACAGGTCCGGCCGCGGCAACAGCTGGGTGAAGGCCAAGTGCCGCGCCGGCCACGAGGTGGTGATCGGCGGCTGGACGCAGGAGGGAAAGAAGCTTCGGTCGCTGTTGGCGGGGGTCCATCGCGGCGAGAAGCTCGTTTATGTCGGCAGGGTCGGCACGGGCTTCAGCGAAAAGGTGATGCGCGAGCTGTTGCCCAGGTTCAAGGCGGTCGAAAGCAAGCAGTCGCCGTTCGACAAGGCGGGGTCGCCGCCGCACGAGAGCAACATGCATTGGGCGCGGCCCGAGCTCGTGGCCGAGATCGAGTTTGCCGGCTGGACCGGTGACGGCAACGTACGGCAGGCCGCGTTCAAGGGCCTGCGCGCCGACAAGCCCGCCGATGAGGTCGAGGCCGAGAAGCCTATGAAGACGAAACTAGCCCCCGTCATCCCGACCGGCGCCCGAAGGGCGAAGCGGAGGGACCTGTCATCTGGCGGCAAGAAAAAAGATCCCTCGGCTTCGCTCGGGATGACGCGGGGCCCCGGCATGATCATGGGCGTCTCGATCTCCCATCCCGACAAGCTGCTGTGGCCCGCCGACAAGGTGAGCAAGCTCGACCTCGCCAAGTACTTCGAAGAGGTCGGCGCGTGGATGCTGCCGCACCTGAAAGGCCGGCCCTGCTCGATCGTGCGCACGCCAGATGGCATCGACGGCAAGCAGAAATTCTTCCAGCGCCACGCCATGGCCGGCGGCTCGCACCTGTTCGAGGCGGTGAAGGTGAAAGGCGACAAGCAGCCCTACCTGCAGATCGACCGGGTCGAGGGCCTCGTCGCCGCGGCGCAGATGGGCGCGACGGAACTGCATCCGTGGAACTGCCAACCCGACCGTCCGGAGTTGCCGGGCCGGCTGGTGTTCGATCTCGATCCCGCGCCCGACGTGAAGTTCGCCGAAGTGATCAAGGGCGCGCTCGAATTCAAGAAGCGCCTGGAGGCGCTGGGCCTGAAGACCTTCTGCAAGACCACCGGCGGCAAGGGCCTGCATGTCGTGGTCCCGCTCACCGCCGACAAGAAGAGCCCGGACTGGGACGCGGCCAAGCTGTTCGCCAAGGAAGTTTGCCGTCGCATCGCCGCCCAGGAGCCCGAGCGCTACGTGCTCAACATGGCGAAGAAAGAGCGCACGGGCCGCATTTTCCTCGACTATCTGCGCAACGACAAAACCGCGACCGCCGTGGCGCCCTTGTCCCCGCGCGCCCGCCCGGGAGCGCCGGTCTCTATGCCGATCGAGTGGAAGCAGGTGAAGCCCGGCCTCGACCCGATGGCCTTCACCGTCCGCACCGCGCCCGCCGTGCTGAAGAAGAGCAAGCCGTGGCGCGCCTACGACACATCGGCAACGCCGCTGCGCGCGGCCATTGAAGCATTGATCGAACAGAAACGGTGAGGTCGGCCATGGCAAAAAAACGCACTTCGGCGTCCAAGACTGCGGCGGCCCAGCACGCGCCGTCTTCGCACAAATCCCTGCGGCCCACCTGGGAGGGCCATCTGCGGCTGTCGCTCGTGACCTGTCCGGTCGCGCTCTACACGGCGACCGAGCGCACCTCCGAAGTGCACTTCAACATGATCAATCCCAAGACCAACAACCGCATCCGCATGCAGACGGTCGATGCCGGCACCGGCAAGCCGGTCGAGCGCGCCGACCTGGTGCGCGGCTTCGAGGTCTCGAAGAACAAGTACATCCTGCTCGAGAAGGACGAGCTTGACGCCGTGAAGCTCGAATCGACGCGCATCATCGACATCGAGGAGTTCGTCGACGCCTCGTCGATCGACCGCATCTACTGGGACGAGCCCTATTACCTGGCACCCGCCGGCAAGACCGGCATCGAGGCCTTCGCCGTGATCCAGGCCGCGATGGCCAAGCAGAACAAGGTGGCGCTGGGCCGCGTCGTGATGCACACGCGCGAGCGCGTCTGCGCGCTCGAGCCGCGCGACACCGGAATCCTGCTCACCACCCTGCGCACGCACGACGAGATCCGCAGCACCTCCGAGATCTTCGACAAGACCCTGCCCAAGCCCGAGAAGGGCATGCTCGAAATCGCCGAGAAGATCATCGAGCAGCAGGCGGCCACGTTCGATCCGACCGAGTTCAAGGACCGCTACGAGGACGCCCTGCGCGAGCTGATCGCCCGCAAGAAGAAGGGGAAGGCCGTCACGCCCGATGCCGAGCCGGAGGAAGACGACGGCAAGGTCATCGACCTGATGGAAGCTCTGAAGAAGAGCCTCAAGGGCGGCGGCGCGAAGAAACGCGCGGCCTAGCGCTACTTCGCCAGGACCGGCAAGGGCAGCGGCTTACCGTCCGGCACGCCGGCCTGCATGGTGTTCAGCGTCATCGACGTGATGACGTAGAAACCGATGATGCCGATCACGTCCATGACGCCGCGCTCGCCGAACTTGTCGAGCGCCGCCTTGTAGATCGGATTGGAGACCTTCTTGTCGCGATGGAGCGCGGTGACGAGATCGTACAGCGCGGTCTCGTCGTCCTTCATGCCCTGGGGCCGCTTTCCCTCCGCGAGCTCGGCCGCCACCTTCGGGTCGAGGCCGCCTTTGATCGCGTGCGGATAGTGCGCGTACCACTCGTACTGGGCCGTCCATTCCCGCGCCGTGATCAGGATCGCGAGCTCGCTCAGCCGCGGCGGCAGCGAGGAATTCCAGCGTAGGTACTCCGCGAGAGAAATCAGCTTCTGCGCCATCTCGGGACTGCGGGCATAGGCGCGGAACGGCGGGTTGTTGATGTTGCCGTTGCGCGGTGGGGCGGCGAGCTGATCGGCCAGCGCCTTCTGCGGTGCCGTCATCTCTTCCGCCTTGAGCGGCGCGAACCGCGTGATCTCCTGGGCGCGGCTGCAGGGTGCCGCCGTGACCAGGGCAACGAGGCCGAGGGCCGTGATCAATGTCTTCATTTTTTCTGTGCCCTAGCGAAGGTGGATTTTGCGGCGAAGTTCTTCGGCCAGCCGCCGCGACTCTTCCTGCTCCGGGGTGAGCGGCCGGATCCGGTTCATCAGCGCGTTCATCAAGGGCGTGAGCACCACGAAGATGACGACGACTCCGATGATCAGCCAATGGATCTTCAAGCGCGGCCCCCCAAAGACGAGCAGCCTCAAGCTTATGGCCTCAGTAACGACCGTAATAGGCGATTCCCGCCGCCCCGCTTAGGTTCGCGGGATGTCGATCCACCCAGCGGCCCGCCCCCCTATTTATTTCCTTATTTAAAAGCGTTACCGGGCGGTAACCACCCTAGCGACAACCCCAGCGACAACCCCAGACGCGATCTGGACCGTGCCCGCGTGGGGAGCGTAAAAGGCGCGCGATGAGCGGGACTTTTTCCTATGACGTGATCGTGGTCGGCGGCGGCCATGCCGGCTGTGAGGCCGCGGCCGCGGCGGCGCGGCTGGGCGCCCGCACCCTGCTGCTGACGCACCGGCTCGATACGATCGGCGAAATGTCCTGCAATCCCGCCATCGGGGGGCTGGGCAAGGGCCACCTGGTGCGCGAGATCGATGCGCTCGACGGCGTCATGGGCCGCGCCATCGATCGCGCCGGCATCCAGTTCCGCACCCTCAATTTGTCGAAGGGCCCTGCCGTGCGCGGACCGCGCGCGCAGGCCGACCGCAAGCTCTATCGCCAGGCCATGCAGACGTTGCTGGCCGAGCAGGCGAACCTCGAGATGCGCGCGGAGGCCGTTGCCGATATCCTCGTCGATGCGCGCGGCGCGTGTATCGGCTTGGTCACGGAATCGGGCGTGGAGATCGCTGCCGGACGCGTCGTATTGACGACGGGAACGTTCCTCCGAGGCTTGATTCACCTGGGTGAAATCAAGATGGCCGCGGGGCGCGCGCGGGGGCAGCGCGACGGCACGCCCGCGGACCTCGCCGAAGACGCGGTCGAGCCACCCTCTACGTTGCTCGCGCAAAGGTTGCATGCGCTCGGCTTTGCGTTGGGCCGTCTCAAGACCGGCACGCCGGCCCGGCTCGATGGCCGCACGATCGATTACAGCGCGCTCGACCGGCAGGACGGCGACACGCCGCCGTTGCCGTTCTCGTATCTGACGCGCGAGATCACGACGCCGCAGATCGCCTGCCACGTCACCGAGACGACTCCCGCGACCCACGCGCTGATCCGCGCCAATCTCCATCGCGCGCCGATGTACTCGGGCCAGATCGAAAGCGTCGGGCCGCGCTACTGCCCCTCGATCGAGGACAAGGTCGTGCGCTTCGCCCAGCGCGAGCGGCATCAGATCTTCCTGGAGCCGGAAGGTCTCGACGATCCCACGGTCTACCCCAACGGCATCTCGACCTCCCTGCCCCGCGAAGTGCAGCAGCAGTTGTTGCAGACCATCCCGGGGCTGGAGCGGGCAGTCATGCTGCGGCCGGGGTATGCCATCGAATACGATCATATCGACCCGCGCGAACTGCACGCGACCCTGGAGACCCGGCGCGTGCCAGGCCTGTACATGGCGGGCCAGATCAACGGCACGACCGGGTACGAGGAGGCGGCGGCCCAGGGGCTGATGGCCGGCCTCAACGCGGCACTGGCGGCGGCCGGCTCGGCGCCATTCTCCGTCGATCGTGCCGACGGCTATCTCGGTGTGCTGATCGACGATCTGGTGAGCCTGGGCGTGACGGAGCCGTACCGGATGTTCACGTCGCGGGCCGAATACCGCCTGTGGCTGCGGGCCGACAACGCCGACCAGCGCCTGACACCGCGGGGGCTGGAGATCGGCTGCGTCGGGTCGGAGCGCGCGGGGGTGTTTCACGTGAAACAAAAGGCGCTGGCCGACGCCAAGGCGCTGGCCCAGGCGTTCAGGAGCAGCCCGTCGGCGCTGGCCCGGCAAGGCGTTGCCATGAACCAGGATGGTGTCGTCCGTAACGCATTGGAATTGCTTGCTTTTCAGGACATGTCCTGGGGGCGGCTGGCCGGTTTCTGGCCGGAATTGGCCACGGTTTCCCCCGATATCGCCGAACAGCTGACCATCGACGCCCGCTACGAAGGCTATCTCGGCCGCCAGCGCGAGGACATTGCCGCCTACCGGCGCGACGAGGCCTTGGAGCTCCCCGAGACCCTCGACTATGCCGCGGTCGCGAGCCTGTCCAACGAGGTCCGCCAGAAGCTGCAGGCGCACAAGCCCGCTACTCTGGGCCAGGCTGCCCGGATCTCCGGAGTAACCCCCGCCGCTCTCGTCGCCCTGCTGAAGCATGTCCGACGCCGCGCGGCTTAGGGTCCTCATCAGCGCGCACGCCCTCACCCTGAGGAGCGCCCGCCGGGCGCGTCTCGAAGGGTGGGCCCCGCCGAAGGGCTCGTTCTCATCCTTCGAGACGGCCCTTCGGGCCTCCTCAGGATGAGGTAACTGTGAACGTCCAAGCAAAGATGGCCGATCTCGGCATCGATGTTTCACGTGAAACATGGGGC
Organism: Enhydrobacter aerosaccus; assembly: GCA_903915535.1. Taxonomy (GTDB): domain Bacteria; phylum Pseudomonadota; class Alphaproteobacteria; order Reyranellales; family Reyranellaceae; genus Reyranella; species Reyranella aerosaccus_C. The sequence goes on along the minus strand of CAIWTJ010000057.1, from coordinate 1,117 downwards.
CAGCTCGAGGCCTATGTCGAAATCCTGCTCAAGTGGCAGAAGGCCATCAACCTGATCGGGCCGGCCACGGTGGACGACATATGGAGCCGGCATATTCTCGACTCGGCGCAGGTCCTGCCGCATGTCCCGAAAGAAACAAAAAGATTGGCGGATCTGGGCACCGGCGCTGGCTTTCCGGGCCTGGTTCTGGCAGCGCTTCGGCCTGAACTCGACGTGATCCTGGTCGAATCGGACGCGCGCAAGGCCGCCTTTCTGGGCGAGGCGGGCCGCCGTATGTCATTGAAAAAACAGCCAAAAATCGTGATCGGCCGGATCGAGGCGGTACCGTCCGCGCACGCCGATGTGGTCACCGCCCGCGCGCTCGCGCCGCTCGGCACCCTGCTGGGCTGGGCACAACGCCACCGAGCGGACCCCGCTATTTGCCTTTTTCACAAGGGCAAAGACTGGCAGGTCGAATTGACCGAGGCCCAGCGCGGCTGGGACATTGAGGCCCACCCTTTTCCGAGTGCCACCGACCGTGATGCTGTCCTCCTCCGAATTGGAGACTACCGCCCCCGTGACGATCCCGGGGCCGCAGATATTCGCGATCGCCAATCAAAAGGGCGGCGTCGGTAAGACCACGACGGCGATCAACCTCGCCACGGCGCTCGCGGCGGTCGGCGAAAAGGTGCTGCTGATCGACCTCGATCCCCAGGGCAACGCCTCGACCGGTCTTGGCATCGCGCGCGGCGATCGCGCCCCCGGCGCCTACGAATTCATTCTCGGTCTCTCGCCGATGGCCGAGTGCATCCGCACCTCGCAGATCCCGGGCCTCTCGGTGATGCCGGCGTCGGTGTCGCTGGCCGGCGCGGAGATCGAGCTGATCGACATGGAGCGCCGCGAACATCGCCTGTTCGATGCGCTCGCGGCCGACCCTCAATTCGCAGAGGGGCAGTCGGCGCGCGCGAAGTGGACGACGATCCTGATCGACTGCCCGCCGTCGCTGGGACTCGTGACGTTGAACGCGCTCGTCGCCGTCGACGCGGTGCTGGTGCCGCTGCTGGCGGAGTTACTGGCGCTCGAGGGTATAGGTTCGCTGGTCAACACCGTGGTGAGAGTTAAAATGAGACTCAATCCG
>CAIWTJ010000056.1 GCA_903915535.1 Enhydrobacter aerosaccus | reverse complement strand
TGGAAACTGCCGGAGGCGACGCAGCGCGCCGTGCAGGGCGACTGGTTCTTCACCGGCGACGCGGGCTACCTCGACGCCAGGGGTTATCTCTACATCTACGATCGGGTGAAGGACATGATCGTCTCGGGCGGCGAGAACATCTATCCGGCCGAAGTCGAGAGCGCGCTGTTCGGCCATCCCGCCGTGGCCGACGTGGCGGTGATCGGCGTGCCCGACGAGCGCTGGGGCGAGACGGTGAAGGCGGTCGTCGTGAAAAAGAAGGATGCCGAGGTGACGCCGGCGGAGCTGATCGGCTGGGCGCGCGATCGGATCGCGGGCTACAAGCTGCCGAAGTCCGTCGACTTCATCGACGCCCTGCCGCGCAATCCGACGGGCAAGATCCTGAAGCGCGAGCTGCGCAAGACTTATTGGGGCGACCGGCAGCGCCAGGTGAATTGATGAGTCAATTCGCTCGTGAAGTGATGCGGCGCCCAAACGCAAACCGGCGGCCCCTTCCTGGAGCCGCCGGCTTACCCCTTCAAATACGCGAAGGCTATTTAGCGATGGCGACCGCCACCGGTGAAGCTCGAGGCACCCGACGAGTGCGGCGCAGCGCTGTAACTGCTGGCCGTACGGGTCGTGCCCGTGCTGCTGCCGCCCCAGGTGTGCGTGCCGGCCGAAGCCGTCGACGTGGTGCCGGTCGTGCCGGTGCCGGTCGTGCCGTGCGTCCAGCCGCCCGAGTGCGAGCCGCTGTTCGCCGTGCCAGTGCCAGTGCCGGTCGAACCGGTACCGGTCGTGCCGGTGCCCGTTCCGGTGGCAGTACCCGTTCCGGTACCGGTGCCGGTGCCATGATTCCAACCACCGTGGTTCCAGCCACCATTGTTCGCCGTGCCGGTGCCGGTGCCGGTGCCGGTGCCGGTGCCGGTGCCGGTGCCGGTACCAGTGCCGGTGCCGGTGCCGGTGCCGGTGCCGGTACCAGTGCCGGTGCCGGTGCCGGTTCCGGTACCCGTGCCGTGATTCCAGCCACCGTGGCTGCCGTTGTCGGCCGTGCCCGGATTATGCTGCCAACCACCCTGGCCGTTGTGCATGCCGTCGTGGTCGCCGCTGCGGTTCCAGCCGTTGTTGTCACGGCCCTGGTTCCAGCCGCCGTTGTTGTGATCGCGACCCCAGTCACGGCGATCGGCCTCGCGATGCTCGCCACCGCGGTTCATGCCGTCACGGTCCCGCCAACCTTCGCGGCCGTCGGTCCGACCCCACTGCTGGCCACGATCCCAGGACTGCTGGCTGTTGTGGCTGTCGCGGGAGATCTCGCGGCTTTCGCGATTGGTCATGCGGTCGATGCGGGCACGCTCCTGCGGCGTGACGTGGCCATCGGCCTCGGCCTGGCGCTGGGCGCGGTCGATGTTGCGCTCGCCCTGCTCGAGACGAGAGGCTTCGCTGCGCGTGATCTGGCCGTCGCGGATGCCCCGGTCGATACGATCCTGCTGGACGTCCTGACGCTGGTTGATGTCGTACATCGACTGCGCGTTCGCGCCGCCGCTCACGGCAAGGATGCCGGCCGCCGTCAGCACGGCGTAAGGGATAAACCGAAGTTTTGTCATTCATTCCTCTGGGCGTTTTTCGACGGCACAACGCCGTCTTAGAAACGCTACGCACACCCATCCCCCAAACATCCCTCAAACATCCCTCGAATTGTTCGCCCAACAGCGATAGAAGTTGCCGTTCCTGAAACCGACACGACTGCGCCACACCGATGTCCCAATTGCCGCCGAATTTGACGCCCGTCCGCACCGCGCACGTGTTCGACCAGCAGCGCCTCGTCGAGTACATGGCGGCGAACGTAGAGGGCTTCCGCGGTCCGATCGACGTTCTTCAGTTCGAAGGCGGACAGAGCAATCCGACCTTTCATGTTTCTGACGCCGGCGGCCGCATGTATGTGCTGCGCAAGAAGCCACCGGGAAAGCTCCTGCCCTCGGCCCACCAGGTCGACCGCGAGTACCGGGTCATCAAGGCGCTATACGATCATTCCGACGTGCCCGTGCCCAAGCCCTATGCGCTCTGCCAGGACGACACGGTGATCGGGACCGCCTTCTACATCATGGAATTCCTGCCCGGCCGCATCTTCGCCGACCCGAAGATGCAGGGCGTGGCGCCGGCCGACAGGGGCAAGATCTTCGACTCGCTGAACGACGTGCTGGCGCGCCTGCACAACGTCGACTATCGCAAGGCCGGGCTCGGCGACTTTGGCCGCGAGGGCCAGTACATCCAGCGCCAGCTCGCGCGCTGGTCGAGCCAGTACGATCTCTCGCGCACCGCCGACCTTCCGGCCATGGAGAACCTCAAGACCTGGCTGCCGGCCAACATCCCGCCGGGCGACGAGACGCGCATCAATCATGGCGACTATCGCTTGGGCAACACGATCGTCCATCCGACCGAGCCGCGGGTGATCGCCGTGCTCGACTGGGAACTCTCGACGCTCGGCCATCCGCTGGCCGACCTCGGCTACAACTGCATGATGTATCATTTCGGCGAGGGCTTCGGTGCCTCCGGCGGCTATGCCGGCATGGACCTCGAGGCCTTCGGCATCCCGACCGAGAGCGAATACCTCGCGGCGTACGCGCGCCGCACCGGGCGCGCCGGCATCGAGCACTGGAACTTCTACCTCGCCTTCTCGCTGTTCCGCCTCGCCGCCATCGTGCAGGGCGTCTACAAGCGCGGCCTCGACGGCAACGCCTCGTCGGAGACGGCGAAGAGCTATGGCGATCGCGCGCGCGTGCTGGCGGAGCTGGGCTGGTCGCTGGCGCAAAAGCGCGCCTCGTGAAGGCCGCCGCTATTCGTCGGTAACGGGAACCTTCGACGCGTCGTTGCGCACCGGGCAATCCTTGATGTCGACATACCCGCTCTGGGGATTGCGGTACTTGTTGATGTCGTAGGCCGAGTTCACCGTCGGAACGCCGCGCGGCGGAGTCTTCAGGGTCCAGGCGACCAGGCTCTTCATGACGCTGCCGAGCGCCTGGTCGAAGGCTTCCACGACCTTGGGAACCTTGTCCTCGCGCGCGCGCACGCAGCGCTCGATGGTGGCCGTACCGATGATCTGGCGCTCGGGCATGCGCACCAGCTTGGCCACGATGCGGACGTGGGCGATCGGTGCGCCGCCGTAGAAGTACATCGCCTCGAAGTTCCTGAGGTCCGGCTGTAGCGTGTAGTCCGCGCTCATGCCGATCGACTCGCGCGAGACGGCGATGATCTTGTGGCTGTTCTCGAAGGAATCGACGATGCGCGTCTGCACCATCGCGGGCGCCCGGTCGGTCCACGCCGTCTTGGCGTAGTAATCCGACGACGTCGGGGACGGCGCGATCGCAATGCGACCGGTGTTGAGGTTGGCGGCGGCCGCGGGAATCTCGACCGCGAGCTGCCATTGCACCGTCGGCAGGTCCTGATCGAACGTGCTCTTGGGCGTGACCTGGTAGAGATCGGTCGGCTCCTCGGCAGCCTTGATCAGCTCGCACGCCGAAAGAAGGAACGAGGCGCCAAGCAGCGCGGCAGTCAACGCGATGGGGCGAGCGTTCATTTCGGCCGGTATCCGTTCTTGCCGCTGAACACGAACTCGGCGGGATCGCGCTCCAGCTTCGTGGCGATGATGTTGAGATTGGCGACGAGCTGCCGCAGCTCGTGGATGGTCAGGCTGAACTCGGTGAGACCGGTCTCGGTGAAGCGCCGCACCGGGCCGCTGTTGTCGGCCAGGATCTTGTTCAGCTGGCCGGAGGCGCCATTCAGCTTCTCCATCGCCAGCCGCGCCTCGGCAACAGCCTTGGCAAGATCACCCTTTTCCTTGCCGGCGAGCGCCTTGCGCGTCTCGGCATCCTGCGGACCGATCTCCATGGCAATCAGACCGAGCTTGTCGGAGAGGCCGTTCAGCCGCTCGAAGGTCTGCTGGAACGAGGCGACGGCCGCCGGCAACTCGGACAGCGTCGCCTGGATCGAGCTGTCCTGCTTGGCGAACGCACCGCTCAGCGTCGACAGGTTCTTCACCAGGTCGCTGACCGCGGTGATGTTGTCGGGGCTGAGGATCTCGTTCAGGCGATCGACCGTGGTGCCGGCCTTCGACAGCAGCTCCTGCGCCGAGGTCGACGTCGCTTCGATGAACGACGCGCCTTCGCGAATCTCCGGATAGGGCGTCTCGCCCAGCTTCTTCTTGGGCTTGATCTCGTCGACGTCGAGGCGGCCCACGATCTGGACGTAGGCGGCGCCCGCGATGAACGGCTTCTCGAAGACGGCGTAGGAGCGTTCGCGGATGTCGATGAGGGACTCGACGGCGACCGTCACCTTGATCTTCTCGCTGAGGCGCTGGCGGCCGGTGCTGCGCTGGATATCGACGCGCGAGGTCAGTCCGATGTCGTAGACGCGCCCCACGCGCAGGCCGCGATAGAACACCGGCGAGTCCTTGGTCAATCCCTGCACTTCGCCGGAAAAAAGGATGTCGTAATAGGCATAGGACGTCTGGTCGCCCGCACGCAGTTTCCAGATCACGAAGCCGACGATGGCGGCGATGAACACCATCATCGCCGCGCCGATCAGCACATAGGGCGACTTGTTTTCCATCCGGCGCCGGTTCTACTCCTGCTTGGCCGCTCGTCCCCGCGGCCCGTGGAAATATTCCCGGACCCAGGGATGATCGTACTCTAGCATTTCCGCCATGGTACCCACCACGACGCGCTTGTCGAGCAGCACGGCAATCCGGTCGCAAACCGCGTACAGGCTGTCGAGATCGTGGGTGACCATCAGGATCGTGAGCCCCAGCGTGTCGCGCAGGCTCTTGACCAGCTCGTCGTAGTGCGCCGCGCCGAT
>CAIWTJ010000055.1 GCA_903915535.1 Enhydrobacter aerosaccus | reverse complement strand
CGAGCAGCCGACGGCCGGCCGCATCCTGGTCGCCGGCGCCGACGTGACGCATGTGCCGGTCGAGAAGCGCGGCATCGGCATGGTGTTCCAGAACTACGCGCTGTTTCCCAACATGACGGTGGGCGAGAACATCGGCTTTCCCCTCAAGGTGCGCGGCAGGTCGGGCGCGGAGATCGCGAGCCAGGTGAAACGCGCGCTGTCGATGGTACGGCTAGAGGGGCTGGCCGATCGACGCCCGCAGCAACTGTCGGGCGGCCAGCAGCAGCGCGTGGCCGTCGCGCGAGCGCTGGTGTTCGAGCCCAGGTTGGTGCTGCTCGACGAGCCGCTGGGCGCGCTCGACCGGCAGCTGCGCGAGCAGATGCAATACGAGTTGAAGCACCTTCATGCGCGACTGGGCGTCACCATGGTCTACGTGACGCACGACCAGATCGAGGCGATGACCATGTCCGACCGCGTGGCGGTCTTCAGCGCCGGCCAGCTGCGCCAGGTGGCGCCGCCGCGCCAACTCTACGAAGCCCCCGAGTCGCTGTTCGTCGCGCAGTTCCTGGGCGAGAGCAACACGCTGTTGGGCACGGTGGCGAGCCGCGACGGCGCGCAGTGCGCCGTGACCCTGACGGGCGGCGCGAAAGTGATCGCGACCGCCGTCGGCGCCTGCACGGCCGGCACCGCGGTCAACGTGGCACTGCGCCCGGAGAAGATCGTGCTGGGCCGGGCGGCCGCTTCCTGCGCCAACCGCTTCCCGGCCACGCTGCTCGAAGTCTCCTTCCTCGGCGATCAGTTGCGCCTGCGGCTGGGCACGCTCGGCCGCGAGGATGTCGTGGTGAAGCTGCCCAATGGCGCCGGCCAGGAAACGCTCGAGCAAGGGGCGGCGCTGGAGATCGGCTGGCGCGCGGAGGACTGCCGTGCTCTCGCGGACTAAAGACGTCAACCGCGTCTATTGGCTGATCGTGCTGCCGGCCCTCATCATGCTGGTGGCGATCTACTTCGTGCCGCTGGGCAACGTGCTGCTGACCAGCGTGCGCGAGCCCAAGCCCGGCTTCGCCAACTACGAGCTGCTGTTCACCAGCGCCTCGGTGCAGAAGACCCTGATGACCACGGTGCGCATCGCCGCGATCACGACGGCGTTCGCGCTGCTGCTGGGCTATGCGGTCGCCTACGCGATGCGCGCGGCGACCTCGCAACGCCAACGGCTGATGCTGTTCTGCGTATTGCTGCCCTTCTGGATTTCCGTCCTGGTGCGGTCGTTCGCCTGGCTCACGATCCTGGGGCCGCAAGGGCCGATCAACGCGGCGCTGCAGGGCCTTGGCCTCACCGACGAGCCGATACAGCTCGCGCGCAACGAAACCGGCGTGCTGATCGCCATGGTGCACGTGATGCTGCCCTACGCGATCCTCACTCTGTACGCCAACATGCGCGGCATCGACGCGGGGCTGGTGGCCGCCGCGCGCTCGCTGGGCGCCAGCCGCTTCCAGGCCTTCCGCATGGTGTTCCTGCCGCTCACGCGTCCGGGGCTGATCGGCGCCGGCACGCTGGTGTTCATCCTGTCGCTGGGCTTCTACGTCACGCCCGCGATCCTGGGCGGTGGCCGCGTGCTGATGGTGGCGCAGTACACCGCGATCCAGATCAACGAGACCAGCCGCTGGGGCCTCGGCACCATGCTGGCCGCGAGCCTGATGATCGCCGTGGTCGGCGCGCTGTGGGCGCTGTCGCGCGTGATCGACGTGAAGCGGCTGTTCGGCGCATGAGCAAATTGCAGCCCTCCGGGATCGTCGCGGCGTTCGCCTGGCTGGTGCTGAGCTTCCTGGCCCTGCCCGCGTTTGCCGTGATCCCTGTGTCGTTCACCGACACACGCTACCTCGCGCTGCCGCAGGAGCACTGGTCGCTGCAGCATTGGCAGGCGTTCCTGACAAGCGACGCCTGGGTCGCCAGCATCTGGCAGAGTCTCTGGATCGCCGTGGTCTCGACGGTGATCGCCGTCGGCGCGGGCACACTCTGCGCCATCGGCTGCTGGCGGCTGTCGTCGGGCCTGTCGGAGAAGGTTCGCAGCCTGATGATCCTGCCCATGGCCGTGCCGACGATTGTCTATGCCTTGGGCATCTACCGCCTCTATGTCGAGCTCGACCTGGTGGGCACAGCCCTTGGGGTGATCCTGGCGCACGCGGTGACGGGACTGCCGTTCGTCGTGCTGACGGTCTCCGGATCGCTCAGCAATCTCGATCCGCGGCTCGAACAGGCGGCCCGCGGGCTCGGCGCCTCGGTCCGGCAAACTCTCCGCTATGTGATCGTGCCCAACATCGTTCCCGGCGTGCTCTCAGGTGCGATTTTTGCTTTCATCCATTCCTGGGACGAGCTGATCGTGGTCATCTTCATCGGCGGGCGGGCGCTGTTCACCCTGCCGCGCCGCATGTGGGACGGAATCAACGACAATCTCGATCCGGTCATCGCGGTGGTGGCCACGGCGATGATCCTGTTCACGCTGCTGGTGCTGACCGCGGAATTGTCGTTGCGGGCCAGGCGCGCATCCTAGGGAGAGAAGAATGTCCGATATCCGTAATCGCATGGACGACCTGGAAATGTTCGTTGAGCGGACGGAGGGCCAGGTCTATCGCCGCCGCACCTTCTTCTCGATGTGCGCCATCCTGGGCATCGCGCCGATCGCGGCGAAGCTCACTCCCGCCCTTGCCGATGCCAAGGAGCTGGTCGTGGTCAACTGGGGCGGCGACGCCATCAAGGGCATGAAGGCCTCGTGGGTCGACCCGTATCTGAAGAAGTATCCCGACCGCAAAGCGGTGATCGACGGCACCGGTCCCGCCACCGGCCGCATCCGCCTGATGGTCGAGAGCAAGAAGGTCACGTGGGACGTGATGGACCGCAACCTGCACACCGCGCTCGAGCTCGGACCGCAGGGCATGCTGGAGCCGATCGACTACACCATCGTCGACAAGAGCAAGGTGCGCCCCGAGCACGTCGTCGAATGGGGCATCGGCAATTACATCTATGCGATGGTGCTGACCTACAACACCAAGAAGTGGGGCGGCATGGTCCCCGAGAACTGGAAGGACGTCTGGGACTTCAAGAAGTTCCCCGGCAAGCGCGCCTTCCGCCGCGAGCCCGACGCCACGCTCGAAGCGGCGCTGCTGGCCGCCGGCGTGCCGAGGGACAAGCTCTACCCGATCGACATGAAGCTGGCACTCGACATGCACAAGAAGATGAAGGAGCACGCGATCTATTACGACGTGATCGCCGACGGCCAGAACGCCTATCGCAACGGCGAGGCGCATCTGGGCGTGCTGCTGAACACGCGCGCCTGGCCGCTGAAGCAGGACACCAAGGGCCTGGTCGACTGGACCTGGAACGAGGGCATCTCGTGGGGCGCCTGCTGGATGATCCCGAAGGGGGCGCAGGGCGGCCGGGCGATCTCCGACTTCATCAACGTCTCGCTCGATCCCGAAGGACAGGCGCAGCTGCTCAAGACCAACGGCTACGGTCCCAGCAATCCGGAGGCGGCGAAACTTCTCGATGCGGAATGGAACAAGGTCAATCCCGGCGCGCCCGAGAACTACGCCAAGATGATCCCGGGCGGCATCGCGTGGTATGCTAAGAACGCCACCGACGCCCGCCAGCAGCTGCTCGACGTGTTGTCGGCCTAAGGTCCAGGAGGACATCGCCATGCCATCGGACGTCCAGACCGCAGCCTCCGCTCCTGCCGCATCGCCGGCCTCATCGGCTCCTTTGGCCGCGCCGAAACTCGGACGCTGGGCCAACGCCAACGAACTGCCGGTGATCGATTTCGCCCCGCTCGCCGGCAATAACGACACCGCCAAGGATCGTCTCGCCAAGGAAGTCCACGATGCCTGCCGCGACATCGGCTTCCTGACGATCGTGAACCATCCGGTGCCGCCCGCGAAGATCCGCGAGATCTTCCGCCAGTCGCAGCGCTTCTTCGCTTTGCCGCTCGAAGCCAAGATGAAGGCCTACATGGGCCACTCCAACCTGTTCCGCGGCTACCTGCCGATGGACGAGCCCGGCCAGAAGAAGGCCTATCGCGGCAAGGCGATCGAGGGCTTCCAGCCGCATCTCGCCGAAGGGCGCATGAAGGCGCGCAAGCCGCACAAGAACGAGGCGTTCCAGATTTCCGTCGAGCTGCCCGACGACGATCCCGACGTGAAGGCGGGCAAGCCGCTGCACGGCCATAACCTGTGGCCGGAGAACCTGCCGGGCTTCAAGGACGCCGTCCTCGACTATCACACGACGATGACGGAGTTCACGGCGCTGGTGGCGTCGGTGTTCGCGCGCGGCCTCAAGCTGCCGCCGGATTACTTCGCGCAGTTCTACAAGAAGCCGCTGATACAGGTGCGGCTGCTGCACTATCTTTCCCAGGACCAGCAGGCGGCGCTGGAAGGCGGCGACAGCCGCGCCCACCAGGACGCGGGCGGCTTCACCATGCTGCAGCAGGACGATTGCGGCGGGCTCGAGATCAAGAGCAAGTCGGGCGAGTGGCTGATCGTGCCGCCGGTCGAGAACGCCTTCGTGGTCAACATCGGCGATTCGATGCGCATGTGGACCAACAACCGCTTCGCCTCGACGCTGCATCGCGTCGTCAACCACTACGGCCGCGAGCGCTATTCGGTGGGTGTGTTCGCCAATCCCGACTACGACACGGTGATCAGGCCGCTCTCGACCTGCGTCGACGCCGAGCATCCGCCGACCTTCGACAGCATGCAGTCCGGAGAGGCGCTGCTGTTCCTCTACAGCCGCGTCTGGCCCTCGCTCGGCGAGCCCGACAAGGTCTCGACCTACTGATTAGCGCCCGCGCAGGCTGGCGACGACACGCGACAGCCGCGACGGGCCGTCCGGGAAATCCTGGTGCAGGCCCGGCCGGCGGTCGAACTCGAAGAGCAGCCGGTTGATGTAGCGATTGCGCGGCGTGTCCCGCAGCGTCGTGCGGACCTGCGCACTGGCCAGCGGCCCCTGCTCGATGTCGGCCGAATTCGTGTTGGGCCCCATGCCGTAGCGCGCCCAGGCGACCAGGCGCGGCTTCCTGGTCGGCATCAGGCCGCGATGGGCCGCCACCGTGTTGGCCATGAAGATCGTGCCCGCTGGTCCCACGATGTTCGCCGTCTCCGCCTTGAAGACGCGCTCGCAGGTGCTCGAGAAGGTGCCGGTGAAGTAGTTGCGATCGCTGAAGCTCGCGAGCGCGTCGATCGGCACGTCCTCGCCGCGCGCCTTCGCGGCGTCGATCAACGCGGTCATGCCGTCGAGCGTGTACGAGCCCTTGATGAGCTGATGCGGTCCCGCGTCTTCGTCGACGTCCGTCAGGTAGAGGAACAGGGTGATGAAGCGCCAGTCGTCGTTATCGCGATGGAAGAACTGCGCACCATGGCCGGTCGGCGTGGTCGCCGGGAACGACCACCAGGCGTTGACCGAGTAGAGCGTCGGCACGCAGCCCAGCGCCATCTCCGCGAAATCGACGATCGCGGGATGATTGAAGAAGTCGACGAGATGCGGCGTGCGCATCAGCTGGTCCATCGTGTAACCCGCGAACGGGCCCGCCTTGCGGGCGTCGTCGAGCGAGCATTGCTGACGGTCGGACCAGTAGACGTGATAGCCCTTGTGCACCGTCTGGCCCTCGAGATGCCGGCGGATCTCGGCCACCTTGGCGGCCTCGAGCGTCATCGGATGCAAGATCACGGCGTCGCGCGTCAGCGTCTCGAGGCCGGGCTCGAGATAGGTGTCGATCTCGTGCACCGGCTTGCGCAGGCGCTGCTCGAAATTCGTGCGGTCGGCGGCGATGCGGGAGCCGATCGCGGCCCAGTCGCAGGCCGGGATGGCATTGCGCGCGACGGCCACGGCGCGGGCCAGGAGTTTTTGGTCGGCTTCGAGCATGTGATTCGGTTCTCTTGGGGGCAATCTACCGGGAAGCGCTCTCCGCTGCTAGGCGGGCCAGACTACGCAGGAACACGTACCCATCCTTCCATCAGCCGGCGCGCCGACCGGCTCATCATGACCTGGGTCACGGTCCACTGGCCGTCCTTTTCGCACGCTTCGGCGCCGACGTTGAGCACGCCCGAGGGATGGCCGAACTTCACCCGCCCGTCGGCGCCCACAGGCGCCAGCCGGCTCACGACCGTGCCCGGGATCGCCGCAGCCGCCGCGATCGCGACCGCGCCGGTGCCGGTCATGGCGTGATGCAGCACGCCCATCGAGAAGATGCGCGCCAGCAGGTCGATCGACCCCGGCGCGATCTTCTTGCCGTCGGACGCAGTGTAGGCGGCGGGTTTCGCGACGAAGGAGAGCTTGGGCGTGTGCGGCCGCTTCTCGGTCGCCTCCTGCGGCGTTTTCACGAGGCCCATGGCGACGGCGCCATGGCTGCGCACCGCTTCGGCGAGTGCCAGGATCTTCGCATCGCCGTTGACGTCGCCTTGCAGCTCCGTGCCGGTGAGACCCAGCCGCGCGGCATCGACGAAGATCGTGGGATTGCCGGCGTTGATCAGCGTCGCCTCGACCGCGCCCACGCCCGGCACGTTCAACATGTCGACCTTGTTGCCGGTCGGGAACATGCCGCCCGCGGCGCTCTCGCCTTCCCCTTCGTCGGCGGCGGGATCGAGAAACTCGATCTTCACCTCGGCCGCCGGGAACGCCACGCCATCGAGCTCGAAGTCGCCCATCTCGACGACCTCGCCGTCCTTCATCGGCACGCGGCTGATGATCCGCTTGCCGATGTTGGCCTGCCAGATGCGCACCGTCGCCTCGCCATTCGCGGGGGCGGCGATCATGCCCTCGCTGATCGCGAACGGGCCGACCGCCGTGGTGAGGTTGCCGCAATTGCCCGACCAGTCGATCACCGGCGCGTCGATCGCGACTTGGCCGAAGAGATAGTCGATGTCGCAATCGGGCCGGTCGGACTTCGAGAGAATCACGATCTTGGATGTGCTCGACGTGGCCGCGCCCATGCCGTCGGTGTGCTTGCCGTAGCGATCGGGGCTGCCGATGACGCGCAGCAGGATGCGTTCGCGCTCGGTCTTGTCGGCAGGCAGATCGTCGGCGAGGAAGAAGACGCCTTTGCTCGTGCCGCCGCGCATGTATACGGCGGGAATTTTCAGCTGGATCACGGGCGCCTCGCGAGAAAGATCAATTTTGCATATCTGAAGATGAAACTATTGCGCAAGTGGCCCCGTTGTTCCGTCAAGATCAACAACTTGGGGAAGGCCGGAAGATGTTCGGCACCAAACACACGGCCATCGGGCTCGCAGTCTGCGCCTTCGTCTCGGCGACGGCGTTCGGCACAAGCGCATCGGCACAGGCGCTCAAGGTCGACAGGGAGATGGCCGCGGCTGCGCCGCAGTCCGCCGCCAGCGCCTGCCTCCAAGCGCTCGACCAGCCGGTCATCGATCCCGCGCTGCTGATCCGGCGCTGCACCGCCTACATCGACTCCGCGGCGGCATCGCCGGGCGAAGAAGGCGCAGCGCATCTCGTGCGCGCCGCGGCCTATCGCGACATCGGCGACGAGGCGCACGCGCGCGCCGACGATCGGGAAGCCGTCCGCCTCTACACCTCTGTCATCGATACCTACGAGCCGTACCCCGAGTTCGTGTTCCGCCGCGCCACCGCCTATCACGCGATGGGCGACATCAAGAGCGCGCTGCGCGACTACGACACCGCGATCAAGGGCAACCCGTGGAACGTCGTCGCCTTCGCCGACCGCGGCCTGCTGCTGTTGCGCCATCACAACCAGTACAATCTCGCCGCCGCCGATTTCGACCAGGCGCTGAAGCTCGCGCCCGACAACGTCAAGATCCTGATCCTGCGCGGCGACACCTATGCGGCGCAGGGCAAGTACGCGGCGGCACTGGCCGATCTCGATCGCGCGGTCACCCTCTCGCCGCGCGATCCCGAGGTCTACACCCACCGCGCCTCGGCCTACGGCCGCAAGGGCGTGACCGACGCGGCCCTGAAGGACTACGAGACGGCGTTGTCGATCGATCCCGACAATTTCGACGCGCTGCTGAGCCGCGCCGCGCTCTACGCGGAGGCCGGCAACGGGCGGGCGGCCGTGGCCGACATGGACCGCGCGCTGGCCGTGCGGCCGGGCAACCCGACGGCGCTCTACAATCGCGGCTACGCGCGCTTCGTCGAGCGCAAGTACGAGGCGGCGATCGCGGACTACAGCGCCGCGATCGAGGCCGCGCCCGAGTTCGGCATGGCCTACACCAACCGCTGCCTGAACGCGGCGCTGGCCGGCCGGGACAAGACGGCGGCGCTCGCCGACTGCGACCAGGCGATCCGCCTGATCCCGGCGCGCGCCGACGTGCGCGAGACGCGCGGCTTCGTCGACCTCAGCTACGGCGACAACGAAGCGGCCCTTGCCGACTACGACGCGGCGCTCAAGTCCGACGCCAACCGCCCGCTCGCGCTCTACGGCCGCGGCATCGCGCGGGTGCGCCTGGGCGACACGGACGCCGGCACTGCCGACAAGCAGGCCGCCCGCGCGCTCTATCCCAACGTCGATCGCGAATTCGCGCCGTACGGCGTGGAGTAGATCATGAGCGTCATGACCAAGGGCTTCCTGGGCCTGCTGTTCTGGCTGATCGTGGGCTTCGGCGTCACCGAACTGGCGGTGCTCCTGCTGAACGCCTGGATCTTCCACGGACAGCACAGCTCCCTGACCTGACGGTCAGAGAACGATCACCGCGACCGGCGTGTTGCCGAAGGCGAGGTAGCGGTACTTCAATCCGCGATTGGTCACGAACTGCTGCCAGGCCATGTACTCGCCGTGCTGCCAGTTGGGAAAGCCGAGATAGTCGTCGAACACCAGCACCGTGCCGGGCACGATGCGGTCGGCCAGCAGCGACAGCACCAGCGTCGTCGACTCGTAGGTGTCGGCATCGAGATGCACGAAGGCGAACGGCTTGCCCGGATGCGCGGCCAGGAACGGCGGCACCGTGGCGTCGAACCAGCCCTTGTTCAGCCGCACGTTCGGCCGCACCTCGGGCATCTTGCCGCCCAAAGTAAAATGGCCGGCGCGATACCAGGTGCCGCTCCAGTCTTCCTTCAGCCCCTCGAAGCTGTCGAAGCCGTAGATCGTCTTGTCGCCGAGCTCCGCCGCCATATAGTTGATCGAGTGGCCCTCGAAGACGCCGAACTCGGCATGCAGCCCGTCGAGCGTCACCTGGGAGAGCGCGTAGTCCCACACCTGCTCGCGCGTCGGAAACAGCTGGGCGTGATCGAGATGCGCCTCGATATAGTCGGCCGAACTTTCGGCCGCACGGCGCGCGACGATGTCGAACACCTCGTCGTGGTGCTCGCGCACCGGATGCACGCGCGCATCGATGTAGCGCGCGAGCCGGACAACGGTGTTGTCGAGGACGGATCGAAAAGCGCGCTGGATGCCAATCATGTGCGGGCACACTACAGCGCGCCGTCGTCCTTGGCGCGGCACATCGCGTCGCGGATCGCTTCACACGTGATGCACCGGTTTGCCTAATTCACGCTCGCGCGGCTATGTTTGCAGTCCAATCAACACGCGGAGGAATCCATGGCGCTCACCCTCACCAGCAGCAGCTTCAAGGAAGGCGCGATGCTGGGCATGGACCACATCCTGTCGGCCGACTACGGCTTCGGCTGCGGCGGCGGCAACAAATCCCCGCAGCTCTCGTGGACCAACGTCCCCGCCGGCACCAAGAGCTTCGCGGTCCACTGCTTCGATCCCGACGCGCCCACCGGCAGCGGCTTCTGGCACTGGGTGGTGGTGAACATCCCCGCGAGCGTCACCGAACTGAAGCTCGACGCCGGCAACCTGAAGGGCGGCCTGATGCCCGAGGGCGCGCTGCAGACCCGCACCGACCTCGGCCTCACCGGCTACATCGGCCCCTGCCCGCCCGAAGGCCACGGCCCGCACCGCTACCAGTTCACTGTATTTGCCGTGAAGCAGGAGACATTGCCGGTAACTGCCGACACGTCCGCCGCGATCGTGGGCTTCAACCTGCACTTCAGCACGATCGAGAAGGCGACCCTGACCGGCGTGTTCAAGCGCTAGCGAAAAAGATGACGCGGTGTGCACCGACTTTCTGGGACACCTCCGATGCCGATGGCATAAGGCTTTTCCCATGTTTTGTACCGGATTCCGCCACCCCCTCCTCGCAATAATATTAGCCATCGCCACGCCCGGCCTCGCCAACGCCGCCGACTTAAAGGTGCTGGCGTCCGGCGCCGTGAAGGGCGTGCTGACGGAGCTGCTGCCGGCCTACGAAAAATCGTCCGGCGACAAGGTGACCGTCCTCTACGGTCCGGGCGGCGCGCTCACCAAGCGCCTGGCGGGCGGCGAGACCGCCGACGTCATGATCGTGGGCAGCGTCGAGACCGAGGGCCTGATCGCCCAGGGCAAGATCGTGCCCGGCAGCGGCGTGCCGATCGCCGCCATCACCATCGGCGTCGCCATCAAGAAGGGCGCGCCGCGGCCGGACATCTCCACCGTCGACGCCTTCAAGCGCACCCTGCTCGCGGCCAAGGCGATCGGCTATCGCGACCCGGCGACCGGCTCGACCTCCGGCACCCACACCGCGCGCGTGATCGAAAAGCTCGGCCTCGCCCAGGAGCTGCAAGCCAGGACGAAGCTCGACAATTCCGACGGCGAGCATCCCGAGCTGGTGTTCAAGTCGCTGGTCACCGGCGAGACGGAACTGCAGTTCGGCCAGATCACCGAGATCGTGATGGCCGACGGCATCGAGGTGCTGGGCCCGCTGCCGGCCGAGCTTCAGAAGGTGACGCTGCTGACGGCGAGCGTGCCGACGACCGTCAAGAACGTGAACGCCGCCGAGACCTTCATCGCCTTCCTCGCCGCCCCGCCCGCGCAGGAGCGGCTGAAGGCCCACGGCTTTCAGCGAGTGGGTAAACCATAGTTATCTGAACTTCAGGTGCCCAAAGATCACCTGTTCTCTCCGAGCATTGCCTCAGGTTCCGAGCCTTACTTTTTCGGCATGAGGGCAGGATTGGTCGTGATCACGATGTTAGGAGCGTTCGTTGTCAGCCCGGGCCCGCCATAGCTTACGACTACAGTGCCAGCCGAGGGCGAACTACTGGCGCCGTAAGGAGCTATTGGTGTTGGGATTGTCGCCACACTTGGCGAGCTGGAGCTTATTACGTCAGCCAATTTTCGCCACTGATCGTGCGGCGGCCTCAAGTTCTGCTTGAATGTTGCAACGTCAACACCAAGAAGGTCGATCAACGCCTTTCGGTCAGCAGAGCCGATTTTGGCTTCGGTCTCATCCGACCTTCCTTCATCGACAACGTGCGAGATTTGATTGTTAATTTTTCTGTTCAGTTTCTTGTACTTATCAGAACGCTTGTACGGCACCGTCGTGTAATGATCCGCGCCACGTTCCTTATCGAAAAACTCGATCAAGATACGCGCATGGCAGCAAAAAGACTCGATAAGAGCGTTTCCGACCACGGGGTTGGAAATCTCAGTCGTAGGCAGATCGAGCAGTTTGTACGTCTCATTGAGCATCCAAATCTCATAATTAAGATGCTCTTCAAAGTATTCCTTCCTGTTGATCGCCATTTGTCTCCTCTTGGCTAGCCCGTCTTGAGTGTTACCCCGGCTGCTTATTAGGCGCCAAATATTCGCAAGCGCCTGCTAACTCCGAACCGGAAAGAAAAGAATGGCGCGCCGAGATGGACGACGGCAAGCAAGTGGGAACAAGCACTTAGCAACGGGTGCGACAGACTAAAAATCCCACAGAGTCTCCTAGTTTCACATCGGGATGTCGCAGCGTCAGGCTGCAACGCAAGCCATGCCATTGTAAAACTGTGTCACTCTCCTAGGCAGTTGGCCGCTTCCGACCCGGAGCCCGAACCCTTAAGGTGTCATCGACTCCGTCGCTAGGATTTCAGAACGATGAAAGAGTTTTGGCATAAGTTTGGGCCCGGACCCATGATGCTACTGGTCTGTGTACTTATTTAGTCGGCCGTGAAAAACCCCTCGCGCATTGGCATTGAAGCATTTTAGGTGCTGAGGGGCGTTATTGGATCGCAAGGTTCTGCGCCGTGAGGCGCCAAAAGCTTGCGCATTGGAAAGCCCTTTTCTTGCCGCGGAAAACAT
>CAIWTJ010000054.1 GCA_903915535.1 Enhydrobacter aerosaccus | reverse complement strand
CGGCTCGCCCGAGGGCGGTCCCGTGCGCATCGGCGTGCCGGTGGTCGACCTGTCGACCGGCATGAACGCCTGCATGGGCATCCTGATGGCGCTCTACGAGCGCAACCGCTCGGGCAAGGGCCAGTTCATCGACGCCACGCTGTACGACTCTGCCGTTGCGCTGCACCAGCCGCACGCGCCGAACTACTTCACCTCCGGCGCCAAGCCCAAGCTGGTGGGCAACAGCCACGGCAGCCTGGTCCCCTATTCCAACTTCCCGACGCGCGGCCGCAACATCGCGATCGCCGCCGGCAACGACGGCCAGTTCCGCAAGCTCGCGCAGATGCTGGGCAAGCCCGAACTGGCCGACGATCCGCGGTTCAAGACCAACAAGGACCGCGTGGCCCATCGCCTCGAACTCGAGGCGGAGTTGCGCGAGCTGATGAAGGACAAGGATGCCGACAGCTTCTCGGTCGAGCTGATGAAGGGCGGCGTGCCGTCCGGCGCGGTGCTCGAGGTGCCCGACGTGATGGAGCATCCGCACACGAAGCATCGCGGCATGGTCTGGGAGAAGGATGGCTGGCGCAACGTCGGCAATCCCGTGAAGCTTTCCCGTACGCCTGCCGAGATCCGCACCAAGCCCCGGAAGTTCGGCGTCGACACACGCGCCGTCCTTTCCGAGCGCGGCTATTCCGAGCCCGAGATCGACAAGCTGATCGCCTCGGGTATCGCTCTCACCGAGATCAAGAAGGCCTGAACATGTTCCAGCCTGATCTGCTGAAGGGAAAGCGCATCCTGGTGACCGGCGGCGGCACCGGCCTCGGCCGGTCGATGGCCCATCGCTATCTCGAACTGGGCGCCAACGTGATCATCTGCGGCCGCCGCGAGGACGTGCTGAAGCAGACCGTCGAGGAACTGCACAAGGACACCGGCGGCGAGATCGAGGCCATGGGTTGCGACGTGCGCGTGCCCGCGGCCGTCGAGGCGATGATGGACGCGATCTGGGCCAAACGCCCGCTCGATATCCTGGTGAACAACGCCGCCGGCCAGATCCTCGCGCAAACGCACAAGATGTCGCCCCGCGCGATCGATGCGGTCCTTAACATCGTCCTGCACGGCTCGGCCTATTGCACGGTCGCGGCCGGCCGCCGCTGGATCGATGCAGGCGAGCGCAACAAGGTCGTGATGTCTATTCTCACGGTATCGTCGCTGACCGGCGCCGCCTTCACCGTGCCCTCGGCGATGGCCAAGGCCGGCGTGCTGGCGATGACCAAGAGCCTCGCCGTGGAGTGGGGCCCCAAGGGCATCCGCACCTGCGCCATCGTCCCGGGCCCCTTCCCGACCGAAGGGGCGTGGAGCCGGCTGATGCCCAAGGAGCGCGGCGGGCAGGAAGACATGATCAAGGCGATCCCGATGCGCCGCGTCGGCGAGCATATCGAGCTCGCCAACCTCGCGGCCTTCCTGGTGAGCGACGGCGCGGGCTACATCAACGGCGATGCGATCGTGATCGACGGCGGCAAGTCGCTGCAGTCGGGCGGCGGCGGCGCCAACACCTCCTCGATGCTCGACTGGACCGACGAGCAATGGGCCGCGATCCGGCCGAAGAAATAGTTAACGGTTGACGGCTTTCAGGTCGGCCGCGCTCTGCAGATAGGCGCGATGCGCCTCTTCGACCTTGGCTTTGTTCGAGATACGCGCGAAGAGCGCCTGCTTCTGGATTTCCTGCAGGTCCTGCAGGCCCGTCCTGAGCGCCGCCTCGATCCGCATCCGCTCGGCCAGCGCCTCGCGTTCGATCAATTCCTCGTCGAGCGACCCGGGACCGCGGCCGGACTCCTGCCGGAATTTCGCCTCGAGTTGTTCGCGCCAGCCCATCAGGACATCGCGCATCTGCTGGTCGAGCTTGGGGACACCTTCGAGCTTCGCGGCAACGACATCGGCGGCAGTCTCGATGCCGAACGACGCGAGCAGCGGCACGCGACTCGGGCTGAGGCCCGGTACGGCGGAAGTCTCTATCCCGAAACCGTCGAGGAAGCGCGTGAGCGCCGCGCTCTGCTCGTGATCTTGCCGCTCCTGCTGCATGCGGCGTTGAACGTCGCGGCTTTCGTCCCAGCGCGCCCTCAATCTGTCGAGCTCGGCGCGCTTGGCATCGAACCGGCCGGGCCCCGCGGACGCTTGCCACTCGTTGCGGACCATTTCGAAGTGCTCGAGATCCATGCGCGCCCGGTCGGCGAACACCCCTGTGTCGTTCGACAGTCGTACCAGCATGCGCGCCACGAAATAAAGGCCGACGGCGGCGCCAAGGAACAGCAGGCGTCCCGCGGGCGGCAGGTTCACGAATATGGCGATCGGTATCGGCGAAGCCGAGAGCAGCACGGCATAGAGCCGGTGCAGCGCGCGCCGCTGCTTGAATCGCAGGGCACTCGCCGACGGCCGCACTCTTCGCTTGGGGTCGCTGGTTTCGAGCGCCGGCGCGGGGCCCGGATGCTCGAGGGAAGTAACGCGGCGCCAGAAGGCGTCGATGTCGAAATGCGCCGCGGCGCCGGCGGAGACGGCGGTGGAGAAGAGGGCAACGCCGGTCGCTGCCTCCATGCGACACCAGGGGCAGCCCTGCAGCCCGCCGAAATGCCAATGTGCCGGGCTGAAGGCACACTGACGCAGCTCGTGCTCCATCGCTTCGAGACCTGCCACCCACTCCTGCGCCGTCGGCCGGCCGCGCTCGCGGCTTTCACGGGCGAAGGCTCTTTCGAAAAGACCGGCGATCGCGGGCGAGACGATGCCGAGCGATGGCGCGCCCGGCGGCCGCTCCATCTGGAACGCGGTGCTGTCGGCGCCGTAGGCGAAGCGGCCCTCGCCGATGGCCCTCTCGATCGGCATTTCGCCGAGACCGATGAAACGGCCGGCAAACGGATGCCGCCCCATGAACAGGGTGAGGAAGATCAGAACGGCGAGGCCGAAGTTGTCGTGGTTGGGTGTGCGCACGATTTCCGCGAACAACAGCCCCTGCAGCTCCGGCGGGGTGAAGGTCGGCACGCCCACGTCGCAGAGATAGGTCTTGCCGGCATCGACGATCTGGAAGCTGTCGCAGTCGATCAGGCGTACCTTCGCGTCCTGATTGACCAGCACGCCGCTGTGATTGATGTCGGCGATCACGCCGTTGGCTTCGTGGATCGTCGCCACCGCGCGGCTGAGATTGGCCGCGACCCGGATCAGGAACCGCCAGTCGGCGCCGGCGAACTCGGTCCGCCGGCTCTTGGGACTGTAGAGATGATGGATATCCTTGTGACCGGTCACCTTCGGCATGGTGAGACCGATGGGAATCCCCGACGGCAGCGACAGAAGATTCGTGGGCCACGCGGCCAGTCTGTCGATCTCGGCGGTCCGCATGCCGGCCATGACGCGGATCTTCTCGGCACGCAGCGGCGTGAGCGGTTGATGATGGATTTTGGCCGCGATGCCGGGCTGGCCTTCGAGCTCGAAGACGGAGCCCTCTCCGCCTTGCCCGAGCTTGCGGCCCAGGCGCAGCACGCGGCCTTCGGCATCGACGACGATCGGTGGAGGCGCCTCGACGGTCATCGGCGCGTCGCCAGGATCAGGGTCTTGTCGTCGTTGGTGCGCTCGTTGATCGGCGCCGTCGACAGGTAGACCGCGAGCGCGCGGCTGAGCTCCGGGTCCTCGCCGGCCGCGGTTGAGCGCCGGACGGAGGGAAACATGCTGTCGAAGAACGGCGCATGGACCGACTTGTTGGCCTTGTGCAACAGCAGGTTCTCGAGACCGTCGCTGAACAGCGCGATCTCCGCGATCGGTTCAGTCGTCGAGTGGAAATCCAGGACCTCGAGAGCGTCCGGGGAGGTGACGAAGTTCGTGGTGTTGGCAAACTCGCCATGCTGCGGCCAGAAAACGTGTCGCCACGTCGTGGTCCAGCCGTCGGAAATCACGATCGCGCCGTCTCCGATCTGGAGAAACGCCGTCGCCCGCTCGCCGCAAATGGCGGCCAGCAGGGTGCAGGCGTAGTCGCGCGGGCGCGATTCGTCATCCCAGGATTTCAGCGACAGACGGTAGATGACACCCGAGACCCAGCGCGTGGCGAGATCGCGGCCGATGTTCTCGACCTTGCCGCCGCCTGCGATGTAGTCGGCCACCAGCTTCGCGAAGGTGTGGCATGCGAGCTTCGCACCGATTTCGGCCTGGGCGGCACTACCCGCGCCGTCGGACAGCACGAGGATCACGACCGGATGGCCCTCGGCGTCGCTCACGGTCAAGTGGAAATGGCAGTCCTGGCATGGCAGGCCGCCTGCGATATGCGAGGTCCCGACCGCAGACGCCATTGCCATCCGCCATGGCGCACCCTGCGTCAAACGCGGGCCCAACCCGGCGGCAGCAACGGCACTTCCTGGCCGACGCCCGAACGCGACACGCTCGAGAGCGACGACGACAGCCAGACGAAGAGATCGCGAAACTGCAGGCCCGCAAGCTTGAGCGGCGTGCGCACCGCGATCTGGCGGAGGATGTCCATGTCGGCGTGCTGGACGCCGACGGCGAAAAACGAGAAGCCCTTCGAGGTCTCGCCTTCCTTGATCATCGCCGCCGCGCCGCGCCAATCGTCGGTCGGAGCGCCATCGGTGATCAGGAAGATCCAGGGCCGGTAATAGGGAATGCCGTTGACCTTGTAGGCCTGCTTGCGCTGGCGAACCATCTCGAGGCCGCCGGCGATTGCCGCGCCCATCGGGGTATCGCCGGCCCCCTGCAGCACCGGAGGCGCGAACTGGTCCGGCGTCTGGAAATCGCTCACGAGTTGCACGGGGCCAAAGGTCACCAGGCCGATCTCGACGCGTTTCATGGCGAGGGGGTCGCTGGCCAGTGCCTGGCGAAAGACCGACAGGCCGCGATTGAGCTCGTTGATCGGGCCACCTTCCATCGATTCGGATGTATCGAGCAACAGCAGGCACGGGCAGCGCGGTTCGGGATTGTCCGCGAACTCACTGGATCCAAAGGGAATCTGCTCGAACTCCGACATGCCAGCCCGGTCCTCGCCCAACCTCTAATGGGTTATGAAAGAACCTAAAGCATCTTTCAACCAACCGACTGTACACCGGGTCGCAACTAATTGCAGGAGAACAGGTATCAGCCTTTGGGGGCGGGCGCCTTGGGGGTGACGACACGCACCGGATCGCCATCCGACAGGCCATCGGGCGGGCTGTCGATGATTCGGTCGTCGGCGGTAATGCCGGTGCCAATTTCAACCAGCTGGCCCAGATCGCGCGCGATCGTGACGGGTTTCAGGAGGACCTTGCCGTTCGCATCGACAGTGGCCACGCGCAGGCCCTTCTGGCCGAAGATCAGCGCGCCGGAGGGCACGCTCAGCGCCTGCATGTTGGACGGCAGCTCGATATGCGTGTTGGCGAATGCGCCGGGCATCAACTCGCCCGCGGCGTTGTCGACCAACAACTGCATGCGGGTGGTACCCGAGGCAGGGTCGACGGAGCGCGACGAGGCCTCGACGACGGCGTTGTAAACCTTGCCCGGATACTCCGGCACGGTGATCTGGACCTTGGTATTGATCTTCACGGCCGGCACGTAGTTCTGCGGCACGCTCACGTTCAGGCGCAGCTTCTGCGTGTCGGATATGACGAACAGGGCGAGGCCCGCGCTCGAATCGGCGTTGATCAGGGCGCCCACGTCGGTGTTGCGGACCGTCACGATGCCGTCGAACGGCGCGGTGACGCGCTTGAAATCATAAAGCACGATAAGCCGATCGACCGCCGCCTGCGCCGCCCGCGTGAGCGACTGCTTGACGGTAAGGTCTCCCGCCTTCTCGTCGACGGTCTGGCGCGATACCGCATTGCTGCTGCCCATGGTCTGCCAACGCTGCGCCGTCACCTGCGCCAGCGTCTCCGCCGCCTGCGCCGAGGCGAGTGCGGCCTTGGCCTGCAGAAGCTGTTGGTCGAGGTCGGGCGCCTCGATCTCCGCCAGAAGCTGGCCCGCCTTCACGGGCGCGCCGATATCGACATACCAGGCCTTCAGGAAGCCGCTGACCCGCGCATAGATCGGCGCGCGCGCGTAGGCCTCGAGGCGCGCCGGCAGGTCGAGCGCCGAGAGATTGGAGCCTGTTCCCGGCTTGATGACGGCCACGAACGGCACCGCATTGGCTTCCGTCGTCTGCTTCAGATGGGCTTCGCTGGAGCTTCTCGTCCAGATCCCGTTCGCGACGACGAACACGACAACGACGCAGCCGACAATGCCGACAAGGGCAAGGCCACGGCGCGACCGCTTGGGCCTCCCGGCAGACGCGGGGGACGCGGACTCAGGCGACATGAGGTACTCCGTGAGCATCCTTCTCGGGCACGGCCACCTTGCCATGCTTGCGATGAACGACACTGAAGACGACAGGAACGAAAATAAGCGTGGCGATGGTGGCGAAGATCAGCCCGCCGATCACCGCGCGGCCGAGCGGCGCATTCTGCTCGCCGCCCTCGCCCAGGCCGAGCGCCATCGGCGTCATGCCGATGATCATGGCAAGCGCCGTCATCAGGACGGGACGGAAGCGCACGAAGCCGGCCTCGAGCGCCGCGGCCGTCGCGTCACCCAGCTCGGCCAGCCGTTCTCGCGCGAAGCTGATGACCAGCACCGAATTCGCCGTCGCCACGCCCATGCACATGATGGCGCCCGTCAGCGCCGGCACCGACAGCGTCGTGCCTGTGGCGAACAGCATCCAGATGATGCCTGCCAAGGCGGCCGGCAGCGCGGTGATGATCACGAACGGGTCGCTCCACGACTGGAAATTGACGACGATCAGCAGGTAGATGAGGACGATGGCGCCAAGAAGGCCGAACAGCAGGCCGGAGAAGGCGCTTTCCATGGTGCGCACCTGTCCCAGCAGCCGGACCGCGCGAATCTTGGGGCCCGCCTCGGGCGCCAGCTCCGCGATCACCCGGCGGACGTCCGCCGCCACGCTGCCGAGATCGCGGCCCTGAACGGCTGCGTAGACCTGGACCACGTTCTGCAGGTCGTATTGCGAGACCACGGCACTGGCGACGTCGCGCTTGATGTCGGCGATGCCGCCCAGCACCTGGAGCGAGGTCGTGGCGGGCGCCATGATCGGCAGGTTGGACAGCGCGGACAGCGAGTCGAGCTTGTACTGCGGTGTCTGCATCACGATGCCGTAGGAGATGCCCGTCGCGGGGTTGAGCCAGTAGGTCGGCGCCACCTGGCCGCTGCCGGCGAGGTTCACGACCATCGAGTTGGTCACGTCGCGGGTGGTGAGTCCGACATACTGGGCGCGCGTGCGGTCGATATCGACGTTGAAGACGGGCGCCGTGCGCGCCTGCTGCAGGCGGGCATCGACCACGCCTGGGATCATGCGGATGCGCTTCAGCAGGCGATTGGCATGGTCGAAGGCAGCACCCGCGTCGGCGCTGCGGACCTGCACGTCGATCGGCGCCGGCGCGCCGAAGTTCAGGATCTGGCTGATGATGTCGGCGGGCAGGAACGAGAAGGTGAAGGCAGGGAAACGCTCGGGCAGCTGGCGGCGCAGCTCGGCCACATAGTCGGCGGTGGGCGCATGTCCCTCGACGAGCTTGATCTGGACGTCGCCGTCCTGGCTCCCGATCACGCCGGTGTTGTTGTAGGTGAGATTGATGCCGCTGACTGGCAGGCCGACGTTATCGACCAGCGTGGCGATCTCGTGGCTCGGGATGATCTCGCGGATCGCCTTCTGGATGGCGGCGAACTGGTTGGCCGATTCCTCGACCCGCATGCCAATGGGTCCCCGCGCATGCATCAGGATCTGGCCGGCATCGACCGACGGGAAGAAGTTGCGGCCCAGGAACGGCGCCAGGCCGAACGACAGCAGCACGAACGCCATGAAGCCCACGATGAAGACCGGCCGGTGCGCGAGCGCAAGCTCGAGCAGGTCGCGGTAGACCGCCCTGAACCCCTCGAAGCGCGCCTCGAAGCCGCGCTGGAAGCCGACCAGCGGATTGCGCGACGGCGGGCGGGCCTCGCCGTGCGCGGCGTGCGGCTTCAGCAGGTAGTTGGCCATCGTCGGCACCAGTGTGCGCGACAGGAGGAACGAGCAGATCATGGCGAACATCACCGCCTCGGCCATTGGCACGAAGAGGAAGCGCGCCACGCCGTCGAGGAAGAACATCGGCACGAACACGATGCAGATGCAGAGCAGGGACACGAAGGCCGGCGTCACGATCTGGCGGGCGCCGTCCATGATCGAGCTCTCGACATCCTTGCCGTGCTCGAGGTGCCAGTTGATGTTCTCGATGGTGACCGTGGCGTCGTCGACCAGGATGCCGACGGCGAGCGCCAGGCCGCCCAGCGTCATGATGTTCAGCGTCTCGCCGAACGCCGCGAGCATGGCGATCGCCCCCAGGATGGCGAGCGGAATCGACGTCGCGATGATGACCGTCGAACGCCAGCTGCCGAGGAACAGCAGGATCATCAGGCTGGTCAGGACGGCGGCGATCACCGCCTCGACCGCGACGCCCGAGATCGCGCCCTTCACGAACAGCGACTGGTCGCCCAGCAGGGCGATGGTGAGGTTCTCGGGCAGGGTGCGCTTCAGGTCCTCGACCCTGTCCTTGATGCCCTCGATGATCGACAGCGTCGACACCGCGCCGTTCTTCAGCACCTGCAGCAGCACCGAGCGGTTGCCGTCGACGTGGACGATGTTGGTCTGCGGCGGATTGCCGTCGCGCACCGTCGCTACGTCGTGCAGGTAGACGATGGTGCCGTCCTTGGCGAACACCGGAATATCGGCGAGGTCCGCGAAGGCCTTGGGCGCGTTGTTGAGCTGGATGGCGTATTCGTAGCCGCCGACCTTCTGAGTGCCGGCGGGCGTCAGCAGGTTCTGGGCCGCGAGCGCATTGGCCACGTCGTTGGCCGACAGTCCGCGCGCCTGCATCGCGGCAGGATCGAGATCGATCTGGATCTGGCGGAACTTGCCGCCGAACGGGAACGGGATCGCCGCCCCCGGCACCGTCACCAGCGGCGTGCGCACGGTGTTGATGGCGAGATCGAACACTGCCTGCTCCGACATTCCGCGCGCGGACAGGGCAAGCTGGATGATCGGCACGGTCGACGCGCTGAAATTCAGGATCAGCGGCGGCGTCGCGTTGGGCGGCATCTGCTTCAGCACGGTCTGCGAGATCGCCGTGACCTGGGCATTGGCGGTGCGGATGTCGGTGCCGGGCTGGAAGAAGACCTTCACGATGCCGACGCCGGCGTAGGATGTTGCCTCGATATGCTCGATGTCGTTCACGGTCGTCGTGAGCGAGCGCTCAAAGTTCAGCATGATGCGCCCGGACATGTCGTCGGGCGACAGGCCGGTATAGCCCCAGACGACGGCGATGACCGGGATGCGGATGTCCGGGAAGATATCAACCGGGGTGCGCAGCGCCGCCAGTGGTCCCACGATCAGGATCAGCACGGCCATCACCACGAACGTGTATGGCCGCTTCAGCGCAATACGAACGAGATCCAACATCCCGGCTTAAAATCCACAATCTGAAGAGGGGGCGCCGGCCTCCCGCAGGCCGCTGCCGAGCAATGGAATCACGGGCCGAATGCAGAGTCTACGCAATATTGCCCCTCCCCTTTGCATGGCGGTGCGCTAGGCTTGCATGGGAGATCAAGCCGATCTCCGGGGAGATGCAAGAATCATGGCGGATTACGACTACATCATCGTCGGGGCCGGTTCGGCCGGTGGCACCCTGGCTGCCCGCCTCACGGAAAATTCAGCCACGCAGGTCCTCCTTCTCGAGGCCGGCGCCGCGAGCCATCCCTACTCTCGCATGCCGCTCAGCTTCGGCCTGCTGATCGACAATCCGGCGGCCAACTGGCTGTACCAGTCCGAACCCGAACCCGGCACGGCCAACCGTGAAATCCCGGTGCCGCGCGGAAAACTTCTCGGCGGCTCCTCGTCGATCAACGGCCTGGTCTGGGTGCGCGGCCAACCGCTCGACTACGACACCTGGGCGCAGATGGGCAATCGCGGCTGGAGCTGGCAGGACGTGGCGCCGCTGTTCACGCGCATGGAGAATTTCGTCGACGGCGACGGCAGCAACGGCCGCGGTACCGACGGCCCCCTCAAGGTCTCCACCGTGCCCGACCAGAACCCGCTTTACGACGCGCTGTTCGCCGCTTCCAAGGCTGCGGGCTTCAAGCTCAATCCCGACTACAACAGCGAAGACCAGGAAGGCGTCGTGAAGACGCAGACCTCGATCTACAAGGGCCGGCGCATGAGCGTGGCCCACTGCTACATCGAGCCCGCGATGAAGCGGCCCAACCTGCACGTCGTCACCGACGCCATGACGCTGCGCGTGTTGCTGGAAGGCAAGCGCTGCGTCGGCGTCGAGTACGAGAAGCTCGGCAAGATCCATCAGGCACGTGCACGCGAGACGATCCTGTCGGCCGGCGGCGTTGCCAGCCCGCAGATCCTCGAACTGTCCGGCATCGGCCGGCCAGAACTGCTGAAGAAGCACGGCATCGAGGTGAGGCATGAGCTTCCCGCAGTCGGCGAGAATTTCCGCGACCACATCAATGCGCGCATCGTTTGGCGGGTGAAGGATCCCAGAGTCTCGTACAACCACATGGCGCGCGGCGTCGGCGCGGTCACGCAAATGATGAAATATCTCGTCACCGGTGGCGGCTTCATGAGCCTGCCGTCGGCGCCGCTGCTCGCCTTCCTGCGTACGCGCCCCGAGCTCGCCACGCCCGACGTGCAGATGCACATCGTGCCGTACTCGATCAAGGACCCGAAGACCCGCAAGCTGCAGGACTTCCCGTCGATGACGATCTCGGTCTACCAGCTGCGGCCGGAGAGCCTGGGCTCGATCCACATCAAGTCGGCCGACCCCAAGGCCCAACCCGCGATCCGCTTCAACTTCCTGGCCGATCCGATCGACCAGGCGGCGATGTCGGAGGGCTTCCGCATGATCCGCCGCATCGTCGACGCGCCGCCGATGGATGCCTATCGCGGCGAGGAGTACTCGCCCGGTGCGCATATCAAGAGCGACGCCGACATCCTCGACTACATCCGCAACAACTCGCAGACCGCCTATCACCCGATCGGCACTTGCCGCATGGGCCACGGGCCCAACACCGTCGTCGACGACAGGCTGAAGGTGCACGGCATCGAGGGCCTTCGCGTCGCCGACGCCTCGATCTTCCCGACCATGCCGTCGGGCAATACCAACGCACCCTCGATCATGGTGGGCGAGAAGGCGGCGGATATCCTGAAGGCAGCCTAGCCCGCGAGACGGCGACGCACGTCGTCGGGAATAGGCACGGCCTTCAGCGTGCTCTTGTCGCCGTCCTTCTTCGCCCAGATGCGCGTCTCCGATCCTTCGGCAGCGATCTCGCCGGCAGCGTCACGGAAAACGTGGCTGATGGTGAAAGAACTATTGCCGAAGCGCGAGACGTGGGTCTCGATGACCAGCTTTTCGTTGGGCTGAGACGAGCGCCGGAAGTTGCACTCGGCCTTCACCAGCGGCGGTCCTTCTTTCCAGCTTCCGCTGCTAAGATCGTCGCGCACCACGCCGGCAGCAATGAACAGGCGCGCCGTCGCCTGGTCGCTCCAGCGGAAATAGGCCGGGTAATAGACAATGCCGGCGGGGTCGCAGTCGCCCCACTCGACAGTCACTTCATGGCGCACGGTGAGTGCCATCATTCCTCCAGCGGTTTGCCGCTGACGAAGGCCGTGCCGGTCATCGTTGAGACCAGTTTGCCGTCGCCGCGCACGACATCGACGCGATAGGTCGCGATCTTCGGTGAGTACGAGAGTTCGATCGCCGTTGCCGTCAGCGTTTCGCCGACCTTGACCGCACGGTTGTAGGTCATGTGGCAGTCGATGCCCGCCGCCGCGATACCGCGCGCGTTGCACGCGATACCGAAAGCCGCGTCCGCCAACGTGAAGGTGAGCCCGCCGTGGCAAACGCCGCCGAAATTGAGATGCCGCGGCTCCACGCGCACGCGCGTCGTGGCGCTCCCTGGCGCCACGGCGATCAGATCGACGCCGAGATCGGCGCAAAAGGCATCGCGCCGTACGACGACCGTCATGTCAGGAAGTTTGCTCACGCCGCGATGGCAGCCAAGGTGCGCGAGAGCGACTCGCCGTCGGGATCGGCCAAGGCCGCGACTCGCGCATTCGCCACGGCATCGGCTGCAACGCGCGGCACCATCTTGCCCGCCAGCGCGGGCGCGATGACCTCGGCCGAAATGCGGCGGTAGTTGCCCAGTCCACGCGCGTAGGTGTCACCGTAGCCTTTGACGAGCCGCGCCAGCTCCGCGATCTCGCGCGCGAGGTCGGGACTGAGCGACTGTGCCGCCTTGATCGACGCCAGCCAGCGCTCGATTTCGGCCTGCTCCTCGATGTAGCGGTAGGTGTGCGGCCGCCACCAGCGCAGGCTCGCGAGGAAGCGCAGCCGCGCAAAGCCCCAGATCGTGGTCGAGCGCACGTGCATCGAGACATTGAATTTGCGCCGCGCCATGAGCCAGCGCGCGGCGGCGGGCGGCAGGATGGCCGCAATCTCCTCGTTGCCCGGCTTGAAGTGCTCGGTGATCTCGAGCGGCTCGTGCAGTTTGGCCCGCACCTCGGTGCGCACACGCTCCAGCCGCTCGCGCGAGGTCTTGGCCTGCGCCACGCGGATCACGTCCTCGAACGACATGCGCACCGCGAGGTGGCGCGCGACCTCGCGCACCAACAGGGGATCGATCCCTTCCAGACGATCGAGATAGAGCGCCGCGTACTTGCCGTCCTGGTAAACACGGAGGCGGCGGATACCCTCCTCCACGATGTCGAGGCTCGACGCCGGAAAGCTGTTGCGGGCGCGCTCGATGAGATCCTCGACGCCCTGCGCCGCCGTCTGGCGCTTGCGATGCTCGCGCACGGCCTGGTCGAGCTCGCCACGGGCATGACCGCGCCCGAAAGCGAAGGCCGCGAGATTGGTGTCGACCGCCTTGCCGCCTTCGCGGATCGCCGCCTCGAAAGCCGTATCCGGGATCGGCAGCCTGCCCGAGCCCGCGAGCGCGCCCAGTAGCACGGCGTTGATCACACCGCCGCTTTCTTCGGCGGCCTGATCCATGTCGAACAGGATTTGCGCCTTGCTGCGCTCCTGTACCGCGCGCAGCAGGCGGCCGACGTCGAAGCTGCCGTCGCCCATCGCCGCACGCTCGCTGATCGCCAGCACGCGATGTGTCGAGGCGATGAGCGTCGTGCGGTCGGGCGTGACGAAGCCGTTGAAGATCATGCGGCCCGCCTCGAGCAGCTCGGTCGCCAGCGCCACGTCGACCTCGCCGATCGCAGGGTTGAGCGCCAGAACGGACGCACGAGGGCCGGCAGCCGGCATGACCTCGAGATAGTAGGTCGTGGCGCCCGTGCGCTGCGCGACGCCCGGGATTTGCGTCGCCTGTACGCCCAGCCCGTGGCTGTGCGCCGCCGCGACAATCCAGTCGCAGAGGACGCCGCCGCCGTCGCCGCCCAGCGCGCCCACCAGGATGTTGATCGATTTGCTCAGGATGCCTTCTCCAGCCGCAGCTCGACCTCGCGCTCGATGAAGCCCCATTCGGACGTGGCCCGCAGTTTCCCCAGCAGCTCGTCGAAGCGACCTTCGTCTTCGGGCCTGAACTCGAACCAGGTCAGGAAATCGAACTGTGCGCCCGGCTGGTCGCGGCAATGCACGAGCTGACGCGACACCACGGAGAGGTAGTCGCTGCCGATCGCGATATGGCGCGACTTGTCCTCGAGCACGGCACGCCGCTCGTCCTGCGCCATTGCCCACCACCCCGCCGACTTGGTGATCGGGATCAGCGCGGCGCATGTGGCGCCGGGCTTCGCGAGCACCGAAGGTGTGGCGTCGAGCAGTTTCTTCTCGGCCGCATTCGTGTAGCGGAGATTGCTGGTCACACCCGACAGTGTCCACGACGCAGTCGTATCGACCTTCACGTCTCGATCGACGAACCCGACGCCGGCCAGGCCCGCGCCCTTGAGGGCACTCTGCTTCGTGACCTTCCAGCTCCCCCGCGCACCGCCGTTGAAGAAGATCGCCTCAGCCATGCGCCAACGCTCCGATCACCGTCGAGCGCAGGCGCCAGACAAGACGATCCCACCAGGTCGCGTTCTGCACGATGTCGGCCTTGTAGAACGACGGGCAGAGCACGGCGGCATCGGCCACCTCGCCGCACAGGCCGCAGCCGACGCAGCCGTTGTTCACCGAGGCGACCGGATCGGTGCGCAGCGGGTCGGGGCTGGGCTTCACCACCAGCGACGGGCAGCCCGAGAGTCGGATGCAGGAGTGATCGCCGGTGCAGACTTCGTCGTCGACGCCGTAGCGCGTTCGCACCACGCGCTCGCCGCGCTTCAGCTGGGCGGCGATCTGCGGCCGCACGCGGCGCTGGCGCGCGAGCTGGCACTCGCCGTCAGCCACGATCACCTTGAGGCCCGGCTCCTTCGTATTCATCGCCTCGCGCAGCGAGCCCAGCATGGTGGCGACGTTGTAGGTGCGGATGGTCCGCAGCCACTTCACGCCCATCGCCTTGAGGGTCGCGGCAATATCCGACGTGGTCTCGCCGTCGCGCCGGTTGCCAGAAGTGTTGGGAATAAACTGCGCGCCCGTGGCCGAGGTATAGCCGTTCTGCATGATGACCAGCACACGGTCGCCGCGGTTGAACATCGACGAGGCGACGCCCGACAGCAGGCCGTTGTGCCAGAAGCCGCCGTCGCCCATCACGGAGATCGTCCGCTTCTGCATGACCGGCGCCACCGCACCCGCCGCTGCGAGCGACATGCCGAAGCCCAGAATGGAATTGCCGAGATTGAAGGGCGCCAGGGTCGCGAACGAATGGCAGCCGATGTCGCTCGAGATATGGACCTTGCCCACTTCGCGTTCGAGCAGCTTGATCGCCGAGAAGACCGGACGCTCTGGGCAGCCGACGCAGAAGCCCGGGGGCCGCAACGGCAGTGGGCCGCCGAGGAGCTTCTGCGCCTCAGCGCGGCCGGCCTTGGCCGCTTCGAAGCGCGCGCGCGGACCGGAGAGATCGATGTCGTTGGCCGAAAGCGTCAGGAACTTCAGCAATCCCTCGGTCACCACCTCGGCCGTGTACTCGCCGGCCATCGGCAGCACGTCCTTGCCGTAGATCTTCGTGCCGATGTCGCGCTTGCGCAGCAGGGCGTGGATTGCCTGTTCTATGTAATCGGGCGCGCCCTCCTCCACGATCAGCACGGCGCGCTTGCCCTTGCAGAAGTCGGCGATCTGGTCGCCGACCAACGGGTGCGTGACGTTGAGTACGAGTGTCGGGATGCGGCCCTCGACCTCGAGCCGGTCGAGGCCGCGCATCAGCACGTTGGTGATGCCGCCCTGCACGATGATGCCGAGATCGGAACGATCGCCCGCGAAGAACTCGTTCAGCCCGTGCTCGACGATGAAGCGCTCGGCCGCCGGCTGGCGCACGTCGACCTTCAGCTTCTCGTGCGCGTAGGTCGACGGCGGGTGCGAGATGCGATCGTAGTTGTGCAGCGCCGGCTGGGCGAGACGCGCGTTGCGCGAGATCGCGGGCGGCTTGTTGTCCTTGGCCACGAACTCGCCCGTCACATGGCAGGCGCGGATGCGCAGCTCCATCATGACCGGCGTGTTGGTCGCCTCGGAGAGTTCGAAGGCCTTCTCGGTGCAGTTGACGATGGTCGGCAGCGCCGGCCGCGGGTCCATCAGCCAGACCGACGACTTCAGCGCATAGGCCTGGGTGCGTTCCTGGATCACGGACGCGCCTTCCCCGTAATCCTCGCCGACGACGATCAGCGCGCCACCGATCACGCCGGGCGACGCCAGGTTCGAGAGCGCGTCGGCCGCGACATTGGTGCCGACGATCGACTTCCAGGTAACGCAGCCCCTGATCGGATAGTTGATCGAGGCGCCGAGCAACGCGGCGGCCGAGGATTCGTTGGTGCAGGTTTCGAGATGGACTCCCAGCTCGTCGAGCAGGTCCTGGCTCTCAACCAGCACGTCGACCAGATGAGAGACCGGCGCGCCCTGATAGCCGCCGACATAGGAAACGCCCGCCTGCAGGATCGCCTTGGTGACCGCGAGGATGCCTTCGCCGCGAAAGACGTCCCCCTCGCCAAGGCGCAACGCGCGCACCTCTTCCTTGAACGAGCGCTCCGGATTGGTGCGCTGGGAGACGGGAACCTGCGGCTGGTCGAGCATGGTCCCTACTATACTTCACTTCCCTCTCCCGTCTCGGGGGAGGTGGCGTACCGCGACACCTCCTCCGAGACGGGGGAGGGTTCAACGCCGGACGCGACGATCCCGTTTGGGGGTGTCCCGCACGCCCGCGGCACGGGCCTTGGCCAGCAGGTCGCGGAACGGCGCGAGCAGCCGCTCGCGCACGTCTCCGCCTTCCAGCGCGGACAGCGCCAGGCCGACGGCTTCCAGTGTGGAGACCGCGTCCGGCCGCGCTTCCTTGCGCAGATTGCCGTAGAGCGAGGGGCCATCGGGCACGATCACGAAGCGCCGGAGCTTGGTCAGCCAGGCGTTGCGCCACCATAGCGCCTTGGCCTGCGCCCAGTTGCCGTCGAGCACGACAAGGCCCTTCAGGCCAGCGAGGGCGCCGTCCTGGTTGGCCATGGGCTCGCCCTTGCCCGTTACCGCGACGAGCGGCCCTTTGCCCGGCGCGTGCGCTGAGCCGAGATAGAGGACGCCCCAGTCGCGGGCTTCCGCCGGCTCCTTCAGCGCATGCGCGAGATTGCGCCACGACAGGCCGACCACGAGCTGCGCATTGCCCAGCGTCTCGCAGATCAGTTTGGCCGTGCCGAGCGCACGGTCCTGCTCCTGCGGATGCTGGAGGATAAGAACTGCGACCTTGTTGTCGACCTTGCCTGACATGGGACAGGATATAGACGTCACCTCAATGGCCGTCACTGTCCTCCTCTACGATAGCGTCACCAAGCTGCCGCCCGAGTCGGCGGGCGCCGTCGTGGTCGGCGGCTCGCATGGCGCCGCCTACGCCGCGCATTTGTCGGCCAAGGCGGGCGTTCGCGCCGCGATCCACCATGATGCCGGGATCGGCCTCGACGAGGCAGGCGTGAGCGGGCTGCCCTACGCCGAGAAGCTCGGCATGGCGATGGTGGCGCTGGCGACCGAGAGCTGCCGCATCGGCGATGCCCAGGACCAGTACGCGCGCGGCATCGTGAGCCGCGCCAACGCCCAGGCCACGGCCTGCGGCGTCACCGTCGGCATGTCATGCAAGGAAGCCGCCGAACTGCTGAAGGCCGCGCCATGGCCGCACTCGGCGCCGCCACCCAAGCAGGAGCAGCGTTACCTGATCGACAAGGTCGTGTGCCTCGATTCAGCCTCCCTGCTGGTGCCGGAGGACCGCGACCGCGTCCTCGCGACCGGCAGCCACGCCGCGCTGATCTCCGGCCACACCACCGCGCCCTTTCGGCCGCGCCTGATCCTGTTCAACGACGGCGGCCCCGGCATCGACCGCGGCGGCGTGCTGGGCCTCGACATCCTGGAGCAGGCGGCCGTGGCGGGCGCGGCCGTGGCGGCGCGTTCGGCGCGGATCGGCGACGGGCGCTCCACGTTGCAGGACGGAACTCTGTCCGCGGTCAATCAGCCCGCTTTCCGGCTCGGCCTGCGTGTGGGCAGTCCGGCTCTTGCCTTGGCGCGCGCCGTGGCCGACAAGGAATGATCAGCGCGGGAGAAATCGCTTGGCCGTCGTGAACGTGAAATCGGAAATCGCGGGCAATGTCTGGAAGATCCTGACCAAGCCCGGCGACAAGGTCGAGGCCGAAGGGGACCTCATGATCCTCGAATCGATGAAGATGGAAATCCCCGTGCAGTCGCCAAAAGCAGGCGTCGTGAAGGAGATCCGCGTCGCCGAGGGCGAGGCGATCGCCGAAGGCCAGCTGGTGGCGATCATCGATGGCTAACAGCGTCGCCACCGATATCGCAAAGCTCTGGGCTCCGTCCAACCTCGCCCGCTGCGCGCCGGGCATCGCCCTGTGCTGCGCGATC
Organism: Enhydrobacter aerosaccus; assembly: GCA_903915535.1. Taxonomy (GTDB): domain Bacteria; phylum Pseudomonadota; class Alphaproteobacteria; order Reyranellales; family Reyranellaceae; genus Reyranella; species Reyranella aerosaccus_C. The sequence continues at coordinate 5,102 of CAIWTJ010000054.1, read as the reverse complement.
GCCGCCGTGGCCTTTACCGCCAACGCCAATCACTGGATGCAGTTCGGCAAGGTCTTCATCCCGCCGCTGATCGTGACCCTCATCGTCGGCATGATGCTCCAGCCGCTCTCGACCAAGGACGTGCTGAAGCCCGGCCTCGAATTCGCCGGCCGCACCCTGCTGCGCACCGGTGTCGCGCTGTACGGCGTGCAGCTCACCCTGGGCGACCTCGTGCACGGAGGCGCGCTGCCGATCGTGATCGCGATCTGCGCCGTGGGCTTCACCATTGTGTTCGGCGTGATCGCCGCCCGCATGCTGGGTCTCACGCGCGACTTCGGTTTCCTCACCGGCTGCGCCACCGGCGTCTGCGGCGCTGCCGCCGCGATGGCGACGTCGGCCGTGTTGCCGCGGCATGCGAACTCCGACCGCGACCTCGCCTTCTCGGTGATGGGCGTGAACTTCATCAGCACCGTCACCATGGTGGTCTATCCCACTCTCCATGTGTGGCTGGGCTACACCAACTTCGAGATGGGCGTGTTCCTGGGCGGCTCTATCCACGACGTGGCGCAGGTTGCGGGCGCGGGCGAGAGCCTCGTCCAGACGCTGGGCAAGGAGCCCCTCACCGTCGCCATCATCACCAAGCTGCTGCGTGTGGCCTGCCTGTTGCCGGCCGTGACTGTCATCGCCTGGTGGGTGGCGCGCGGCGGCGAGAAGGCCGGCGACGCCCGCCCGACCCCGCCGGTGTTCCTGTTCGGCTTCCTGATCCTGGCCGCCATCAATTCGTTCGGCTTCATCCCGCACGGCGTGCAGACGACGATGGCGCAAATCTCCTCGTTCCTGATCATCGCCGCGATCGCAGCGCTCGGCATCAAGACCTCGCTGCTGGCGCTGGTCCGCATCGGCCCGAAGCCGGTGGTGCTGTTGCTCGTCGAGACGGTCTTCATCGGCGCCATGGTTGCGGGCCTGATCTACGGCCTGCGCCACTTCTGAAATGGTCGACATCGCGCCACCGCGCGATGCCGCCGACCTCGATTCGGTGCGCGCTCTTTTCACCGAATACGCGGGATCGCTGGGCTTTTCGCTGGGCTACCAGGGGTTCGATGCCGAACTCGCGGGCCTGCCCGGCAAGTACGCAGCACCTGAGGGCGCGCTGCTGCTGGCCAAGGTCGACGGCGTTGCCGCAGGCGTCGTGGCGCTGCGCAAGCTGGAACCCGGCATCGCCGAGATGAAGCGGCTTTATGTGCGGCCCGCGCATCACGGCCGCTCGATCGGACGCAAACTGGCCGAAGCGGTGGTCGCGACGGCCCGGACGCTCGGTTATCGCCGTCTCAGACTGGACACAATCAGCGGTAAAATGGACACCGCCGTGAAGCTCTATCGTTCGATGGGTTTCGTCGAGATCGCGCCCTACTACGACAGCCCGGTGCCCGGCACCACCTACCTGGAGCTCGTCCTGTGAGCGACCGCTACTTCGAGGATTTCAAGGTCGGCGACCGGTTCGTGAGCGGCGGCATGACCATGACCGAAGCGGGCATCATCGAATTCGCGCGCCAGTGGGATCCACAATCCTTCCACGTCGATGTCGAGTTCTCGAAGAAGTGGGCCTTCGAAGGACTTATCGCGTCGGGGCTCCACACGATGTGCGTGACGTTGCGCCTGTGGCTCGATCTCGGCGTCCTGCGCGCCTGCAGCCTGGGCTCGCCGGGCCTCGGCGAGACCCAGTTCCCTCGCCCCGTGCGGCCGGGCGACACGATCAAGGTCGTCACCGACATCGTCGAGCTACGCGCCTCGGCCTCGAAGCCCGATCGTGGCATCTGCCGCCTGCGCCAGGTCACGATCAACCAGCGCGGCGAGCCTGTGATGGAACAGGAGACCACCGTTTTCCTGAAGCGCCGGCCCGTCACGGTCGCGGCCGCGCGCTCCTAGCGCCAGGCGAAGACAGGCTGCTCGAAATGGTCGACGCGCGTGTCGCGGCCGGCCAGCGCCACTTCCTTGAACTGGTAGAGCATCGCCGCCGTGGGCGCGTTCACCGTCGCCATCGGTAGCGGAAGGCGGATGATCGGGCGGTCCGACTCCGGAATTGCCACGATCTCGGGCGAATCGGGGCGAAACAGTTCCGTGCAGGCGACGCGATAGACGGTCGCCACTTCCGACGGGCTGGGCGTGAGCTGCACCTTGCCCGGCAGCCAGACCACGACCGGCGCGATGAGATACCCCGAACGGGTGGGATAGTCGTCGAGGCGCCCCAGGACGTCGTCCGTCGAGGCGAGGACACCGAGCTCTTCGTGGAGTTCACGCAGCGCCGTCTGCTCCATCGTCTCGCCCGCATCGACACGGCCACCCGGCAGCGCGAACTGGCCGCCATGGGCGCGCAGCTTCGGCGTGCGGCGGGTCAATAGGAAGGCGGCTTCGCCCGGCGTGTCGGCCTCCACCACGACGATGGCGACGGCGGCATGCTTCAGGCTGCCCGGGTCGGGGCGGCGGCGAACGTCGAAGCGGCCGAGGCGCCCCGCGATATCGCGGCGCAGTTTGTCGTCGAAGCGAAAGGACGTCACGATCACTTACGAGGGCGGCTTTCGGAAGGTCCAGACCACGGCGGGCGGCACGTTGCGCCAGATGCGCTTGCCCCGGACACCCTGCAGGTGAAGGCGGTCGCGCTGGGCGAACGGCACCGGCGCTTTCGGTCCGTAGGTGAACTGGATCATCGCCGCGCCCGTCGGCAGCGTCTCGAACACGCCCGACACGATGTCGTTCACGATCTCCGACGGCAGCGACAGCAGCGGCAGGCTCGACACGACGGCGGCGATACGCTCGACGCCGTTGGCGACCAGCAGGCCCGGCAGATGGGCGGCGTCACCCTCGATGATCTGGGGCCCGGGAAAATTCCGGCGCAGGAATCCGGCCAGCTCGGGGTCCCGTTCGACCAGCGCGAGGCGGTGCGGCGCGATGCCGGCCGCCAGCAAGGCCTTGGTGACCTCGCCGGTCCCGGCGCCCAATTCGATCACGTGGCCTATATGACCTTCCATGCAGGCGACGGTCGTCTCGGCCATGGCGCGCGCAAGCAGAGGTCCGCTCGGCACGACGGCGCCCATCGCGAAGGGCCGGCGCAGCCAGCGCTTCAGGAACAGGGCCGTGCCGGCGTGTTCGAGCGATGCCATCACCAATGGTCTAACAGAGGGAAAGCCGGTTCTCTACTGTGCCGGCTGCAGTGCGGGGCCCGTTTCGACAGGCGCGGGTGCGGGCTCGAAGACGGACCGCTCGTGGCGCATCTGCTCCAACGCATTGACCACGGAGACCAGCACAGCGGCTGCAAACGGCAGCGACTGCACGATCATGAACACCGACCATAGCCGCGCCTCGGGATCGACCACGCCGTTGTTCATCCACAGGACGATGGCCGCGAGCCACAGCAGGATCGTGAGCAACGCCTCGCCGCGCGCCATGCCGAGCGCCATGCCGAGCGTCGCGCGCTCATCCATCTTGGGCGTGCGCATGAACGGCAGGCGGCTGGTGCAGAGCCCGTAGATCACCGCGCGGCCGACCGTATAGGTGAGCGCCAGCCCGGCCAGCGATGCGCCGATGCTTTGCCGGAACGTGCACTTCACGCGGTTGGCGTAAAGGCCGAACGAATAGACCAGCTTGAAGACAAAGATGCCGATGGTGGGCGCAATGAACTCCGCCGGCGGCAGGCCGACCGGCTTGATGCCGAATAGCGGCGGCACCAGTACGGCCAGCACCCAGGCGAGGCCCGCCCAGGTGAAGATGATGTTGAGCGCATCGGCGAACCACGGCAGCCAGCCCGCGATGAAGTGGTACTTCTGCCAGAAGGTAAGCTTGGTCGAGTTCGACAGGATCTTGCCGGTGTGCGCCTTCATGATCTGCATGGCGCCGTAGGCCCAGCGGAAGCGCTGCTTCTTGTAGCCGCTGAAGTGATCGGGCGTGAGGCCGTGGCCGAAGCGCTCGCGGCTGTACATCGCGCCATAGCCCTTCTGCATCAGCCGCAGACCAAGCTCGGTGTCCTCGGTGATGCACCAGGTGGCCCAGCCGCCCATCTCCTCCATGCGGTCCTTGCGGACCAAGGTCATCGTGCCGTGCTGGATGATGGCGTCGTACTCGTTGCGCAGGCACATGCCGATGTCGAAGAAGCCGGCATATTCCCAGTTCAGCATTTCCTTGAAGCGGTCGCCGGTCCAGTCGCGATGGTCCTGCGGCGCCTGCACGTAGGCGATCTTGTCGTCGTCGAAGTACGGCACGACGGCTTTCAGCCAGTCCGGCCGCACCATGTAGTCGCTGTCGATGACGCCGATCACCTTGGCGTCGGGCGCGGTCTGGCTCAGCACGTAGTTCAGCGCGCCGGCCTTGAAGCCCTTCATCACGTCGAAGTGGAAGAACTTGAAGCGCTCGCCCAGCTGCGCGCAGTAATCCTGCACCGGCCGCCACACCGCGGGATCCTTGGTGTTGTTGTCGATGATGATGACTTCGAGGTTGGGATAGTCGAGCGCCGCCAGCGAATCGATGGTCTGCATAACCATCGACGGCGGCTCGTTGCAGATCGCGACGTGGATGGAGACCTTGGGCCAGACGCGATCGGCCGGCTGGCGCGCGATCATCTCGGCGGCGGGTAGCGCCTCACGCACCCAATGGCGACGCCAGATCGTCTCGACCAGTTCGAGCGCCTGCACCAGCGCCATGCCCAGACTCAGGATCAGGAAGAAAGCGAGTGCCCCCCAGCCCACGACCTCGGACGTCTTCATGTAGGTGCCGGCCGCGACCGAGCCGCCGTAGGCGACCGCGCTGGTCGACAGGGCGACGAGTCCGCAGAAGGCGAACTGCCCCACGGTGCCGAGGTCGCGCCAGCGCCACAGGAACACCAGCATGATCGGCAGCCCGGCGAGCAGCGACCACAGCGCGCACGAGGTCCACTGCGGGAAGGTTTCGATCGGACCGGTCCACTCGAACTTCTGCTGGCGGTCGGCGTTCCACAGGCCCCAGTAGCCGCCGGCCTTGCCCTCGAGATCGTAGGACTTCCAGGGCTGGTCGATCGCTTCAACCACGAAGTATTCGATGTTCTGCGCCTTCAGCCACGCGACCATGTCGCGGATGTCCTTGGCCTGCTCGGCGGG
>CAIWTJ010000053.1 GCA_903915535.1 Enhydrobacter aerosaccus | reverse complement strand
GAGATGCGGCCATAGCGCAGGCGCATGCCCTTCAGGTCTTCGAGCGTGTTGAGGTCGCCGCGGAACCAGCCGCCGCCCTTGGAGCCCTGCACGCCGCACGGGATGCCGGCCACGCCCAGTCTGTCATAGGCGTCGTGATGGATCTTGCCGCCGCCGCCTTCGAGGATCCACGAGGTCATCTCCTTGGGCCCGGGGCCAAACGGCTCGCTGGCGAACAGCGCGAGCACCGGCGCTTTTTGCGCGGCATAGCCCGACCAGGTGAATGCGGCTTCGAGATCACCGCTCACGATGGCATCGAGCATGTCGCGTGTCGGCGCCAGTTTGCCGGGCTCGATGATCTTGAGGCTGAGCGCACCGGCGCTGATGTGCTTCAGGGTCTTGGTGAAGGTGCGGACCGCTTCGCCTGCGCCCGGAAGCTGCGGGTTGAAGGCCGTCTGCATATGCAAAATGTACGGAGGCATCACGCCCGGTGATTGCGCGACGGCAAGGCTCGCCGCAGCCAGCGCTGCAACGGCGAAAGTCCCTACGCCCAGGAGTTTACGGCAAAAGGTCACTTGCCCGCCCACTTCACACCAAGTGATTCTCGCACGACCCGGGCCGGCTCACAAGGTCGCCGTTAAACTGCAGATAGGCCCCTGCCGATGATGATCCGCTGGACGTCGCTGGTGCCCTCGTAGATCTGGCACACCCGCACATCCCGCCAGATCTTCTCCGCCAGGTAGTCGGCGACATACCCGTAACCGCCGTGAATCTGGATCGACGCCGAGCACACCTCCTCGGCCATCTCCGAGGCATATAGCTTTGCCATTGCGGCCTCTGTGAGGCATGGCCGGCCGGCGTCCTTGAGTGCGGCGGCGTGATGCACCATCTGCCGGGCGACGGCCACTTTGGTTGCCATATCGGCCAGCCGGAATTGCACGGCTTGGTGGTTGATGATCTTGACCCCGAAGGCCTCGCGTTCGCCAGCGTACGTCCGGGCGAGTTCGAAGGCCGCCCGCGCCATACCCACAGCCTGAGCCGCAATCCCGATGCGGCCGACCTCGAGATTGGCCAACGCAATGCGGTAACCTTGGCCTTCCTCGCCCAGCAGCGCACCAGCGCCAACCGCGCAATCCTCGAAAGCGATCTGGCAGGTGTCCGAGGACTTCTGGCCCAACTTCTTCTCAACGGACGCGACGCGATAGCCCGGCGTCTTGGTCGGCACGATGAAGCAGGAGATGCCGCGCTTGGGGTTGGTCGCGTCGGTGACGGCAAAGACCAGCGCCATGTCGGCCGACCGGCCGGAGGTGATGAACTGCTTCACGCCATTCAAGACCCAGCCGTTGCCCTTCTTGAACGCCCGCGTCTTCAGGTTCGAAGCGTCGGAGCCGGCGTGCGGCTCGGTCAGGCAGAAGGCGCCCAGGATTTCGCCCTTCGCCAACGGCTTCAGCCACTGTTCCTTCTGCTCGGGGGAGCCGTAGGCCAGCAACGCCGCGCAATCAGGCGAGTTGTTGACGCTCATCACCGTGGAGAGTCCGCCGTCGGCGGCCGCGATCTCCTCCAGCGCCAATACATAGGAGAGCATCGACGCGCCGGCGCCACCCCACTCCGTCGGCACCGTCATGCCCAGGAAGCCGAGCTTGCCCATCTCCGTGAGCAGCGACCGCGGGATCGCGCCGTCAGCCTCCCACTTGCGCACATGCGGCAGGATCTGTTCCTGCGCGAAGGCGCGCGCGGTGTCGCGAATCAGGACCTGTTCTTCGTCGAGAAGCATCACATCACCAGGGAAGTTCGCCGCCGTCATATTGCAGGAAGCGGCCGTTGTCGGAGGGTTTCAGCCCGTCGATCACCTTCACCATGCCGGGCACGCTCTGATCGATGGTGAGGGTCGCCGTCGGGCCGCCCATGTCGGTCTGCACCCAGCCCGGATGCAGCGCCACGCAGATGATGCCCCTGGGTTCGACGTCCTTGGCGAGCACGCTCCACTCCATGTTCAGCGCCGTCTTGCTGGCACGATAGAAGTATCGGCCGCCATTGTTGTTCTTGATGCTGCCCAGGATGCTCGAGATTCCGATCATCTTCTTCTGCTGCGAGCGCGCGACGTGCTCGACGAAGGCCTCCGCCATCATCAGCGGCGCCAGCGTGTTCACCTCGAAGATATGCCGCCACAATTCGGGATCGAGCGTGCCGAGATCCTGCGCGTTGGAGCCGCGCTCGCCGCCGACGCCCGCATTGCAAATCAGCACGTCGATCGCTTCATCCTTCAGCTTCGCCGCCAGCGCCTTCACCGCCTTGTAGTCGGTGACTTCGAGCTTGTGGTGATGAATATCTCCCTTGATACTCTTCAGCCCCTCGGCACTGCGCGCGCAGGCCAGCACCTTCCATCCCTTGGCGGCATATTGCTTGGTGAAGTCGAGACCGAGGCCGCGCGCGGCGCCTGTGATCAGGACGGTAGGCATACTCTTACTCCTTTAGTTCAATTCACCGGCTGCCAGCAGATCCGCCGCTTCGAGGACGGTCGCCATCTGCACCGTATGGGCGAACCGAAACGCATCCTCGTAGATCGTCTCGTCGGGATATTCGGCGACCAGCGTGAACGGCGGCACGAAGCGGTCTGTCACGCCAATCACGCAGGAAATCGAGTGATGGATGGGCTCAGGCTTCTCGCCCAGATGCGCGCCGAAAGCCGCGAGATGTGTCTCGTTGAATTCCTTCAGCCCGGGAACGCGCGAAACACGTTCGGCGAGCTTGCGCATGAAGCGTTCTGCCGTCGCCTCCCGTCCGGAATGATGGCGCATGATCAGGAAGAACCCACGCGGGATCATCCACGACGCCGAGCGCGGCGGGACGTAGCCCGAGTGAGGCCGCGTGAATTCGTGCGCCGGATATCCGTGCAGGTTCACGTGCAGGATGGCATCGGTTCGCCGGAAGGCTTCGAGCCGCGCGGCGCGCTCGCCGAAGGGTTCGTTGTCGCGGAACTCTAGGTCGTCGCCCAGACCGGTGAAGCGGGCCGCGTGGAGCATATGTCGCGGATTGTGCCTCCGCAGCCTGGCATGCATCGCATACCCGTCCGGGTTCTCCTGGGGGATCAGCGCGAAGCCTCTCCCCTTCTCCTTCAGCGCCTTGGCTGCCCGCAATGCACCTACAACGCCGGAGGTCTCGTTCGCGTGCTGCCCGCCGCTGACCAGCATTCCCGGGCCGCTGCCTGCGATCAGCGTGGCAAGCACCGGACGACCCTGCCCCGACGTGACGTCGAATCGCGTGCCGCCAAGCGCCTCCACCTCGCGCAGGATCTGCGCAGGTGCCAGCGGACGGCCAGCCTTGTCGAGCGGCTGCGCTTCGTCCGTCCAGACCGTACGATCCGCCGGACGCAGCGCAACGCGCACACGTGTCGGGCCCTCACCCGAGCGGATGTCCGGCACGATCTGCCCGACTTTCAGCGTGCGGTCTTCCGCATCCAGGCCGTTGGCCGCCTTGAAGTATTCGAGCAGCGAAAAATAGATATCTTCGTGGAGTCCCTCACGCGTGCTCATTGTCTCGTCGCCGTAAGGCAGGCGCCGCTCGATCCCACCCGTCTGCACGGAGATGTCGAGCACCTCGAACAGCGGCTGTGTCTTCGGCCAGGCATGCGCGGCCACAGCCTGCATGATCTTGTCGAAAGCGGCCTCATACTCGGTCACCAGCGGCTTGCCCTGCAGCCAGCCGCACGGCGACAGCGAACTTTCGCCCAGCACTTTTCGACGCTCGCGGTTGGGCGCGAAGACGCGATGCTCTGTGCGACGGGCGCCGTGTTCCGTGACCACGACGTAATGCAGCTCTTCGCTGCCCTTCTCGAACGTCACCGGCACGCCGCGCAACAGGGCCACCAACGGATAGGTCTCGATGCGGAACCGCTCTTGCGCTGCAAGCGCATGGTTGGGGGTACGCACAGTAACCGCGGTCAACCCCGACAGTTCGACCTCTTCCAGGAAGAAGTGCAGCAGCGGCTTGTACGCGCTGCGGATGCGGGCGCTCACGCCGGCATCGGCCAGGGCCGCTTCGGCGGCGCGGCGCGTCAGTTCATCCTCGAAGACCCAGGCTTCCAGGGACGTACCGGGCTTCGCATGGTCGCGCACGATCTCGTCGAGCGTACGGGGAATGTCGACGTCCAGCAGCGACGTCATCTCAGCCCCGCGTCGACATAAGCCGCGAGCGCTGGCGCTTCCAGTCGCGGTCCTTGATCGTCTGGCGCTTGTCGTGCGCCTGCTTGCCCTTGGCCAGCGCGATCTCGATCTTGGCCCGGCCCTGTTCGTTGAAGTAGACCTGCAGCGGCACGACCGTGCGCCCCTCGCGCTGGATGGCGCCGATCAGCTTGTTGATCTGCGCGCGGTGCAGCAGCAGCTTGCGCGGCCGCTTGGGCTCGTGGTTGTAGCGGTTGCCCGACGCGTAGAGGGGAATGTTGGCATTGACCAGCCACGCCTCGCCGCCGTCTTCGGTCACATACGACTCGGCGATCGTGCTACGCCCCCCGCGCAACGACTTCACCTCCGTACCTGTCAGTTGCAGGCCCGCCTCGAAGGTCTCCTCAATGAAGTAGTCGAACCGCGCTTTGCGGTTCTGGGCCACCACCTCGCGGTCCAGGTCCGGTTTCTTTGCCAATGAACGCTCTTGCTAGTTGATGAGGCCCGCGTGGACCATCGCCTCTTTGACGGCCTTCTTGCTGCTCTCGGCGATCGGCACCATCGGCAGGCGCATCTCGGCGCTGCACTGGCCGATCAGCTCGGCGGCGTACTTCACCGGACCCGGGCTGGTCTCGCAGAACATCGCCTTGTGCAGCGGCATCAGGCGATCCTGCAGCTCGAACGCCTTGTCGAGGTCGCGCTTCTTCCACGCATCGTGCATGTCGCCGCACAGGCGCGGCGCCACGTTGGCAGTGACCGAGATGCAGCCGTCGCCGCCCTGCGCCAGGAAGCCCAACGCGCTCGCATCTTCGCCCGAGAGCTGGATGAAGCCCTTCTTCGCCTTGAGACGCGTCAGCGTCGGGCGCGCCATGTCGTAGCTGGCGTCCTTGATGCCGACGATGTTCTTGACCTGAGAGAGCCGAATCACTGTCTCGACCTGCATGTCGCCGCCGGTGCGCGGCGGCACGTTGTACAGGAGGATGGGGATGTCGACGGCCTCGGCGACCGCCTTGAAGTGCTGGAACAGGCCTTCCTGGGTCGGCTTGTTATAATAGGGCACGACCAGCATGGCGGCGTCGGCGCCAGCCTTCTTGGCGTGCCGGGTGAGTTCGATCGCCTCCGCCGTCGAGTTCGAGCCGGTGCCGGCGATGACGGGCACGCCCGACCCCTTGGCCGCAGCGATGCAGATGTCGATCACCCGCTTGTGCTCTTCCATCGAGAGGGTGGGCGATTCGCCGGTCGTGCCGCAGGGCACCAGACCGTCCGTGCCTTCCTTGATCTGCCAGGCCACGAATTTCTCGAAGCCCTTTTCATCCACCGCTCCATTCTTGAACGGGGTGATGAGCGCGACGAGCGATCCGTTGAACATGGCTTCCTCCGACGACTTTTCAGTGAATGGGCAGTTTACCCCCCGCCCAAGCAGGGGAGCAACTTGCCATTGTGATGCCGCAGTGACCTGCCTACGATTCCTGGCGTGAATAACAAGACATACCCCCTCCTTCTTGTCCTCCTGGCAGGCTTGCCGCTTTCCGCAGGCGCCCAGCAGAACGGCGTGACCGTGCTGCGGCCCGGCGCTTCCGATGCCCCCGACAGCGGCGTCCGGCGGGTGCCGTCGGGCACCCCGGCTGCCCGGCAGGCTGCCCCATCGCCCGCGGCCCCGGTCCGGGACGGCAGCGCCGGCAGCGTCCTGCCTGCGCCACCGCCCAGCGAGATTGTCCAGGCGATCGGTTCCGCCAAGCCGTTGAGCCAGGCGGAAGCCGCCGCCCTCGGCTCGGCGCTGAAGGCCATCGACGATGGCCGCTTCGCGGATGCCAGCGCCTCTGTCGGAAACTTCAACAACAAGCTCTTGAGCCGGATCGTCGAGTGGCACGCGCTGCGCGTCGCGCCCAAGACCGAGGCGCCGTTCCAGGCCTATGTCGACCTGCTGCGCGACACCGCCGACTGGCCGGAGCCCGAAGTGCTGCGCCGCCAGGCCGAGGACCGCATCACGTCGGCTACGCCGGCGCCCGTCGTGTGGAAGTACTTCGCTGAGAATCCGCCGCTCAGCAGCGCCGGCCACCTGCGCCGCCTCGAAGCCGCGCAGTCGGTCTCGCCGAAGGATGTGCAGCGCCTGGCGAGCGAGAGCTGGCGCACGGCCACGTTCAAGCCGGCCGACGAGCTGGAGTTCCTGAACAAGTACGGAACGTCCCTCACGCCCGATGACAACATCGCGCGCTTCGACCGCATCATGCGCGAGGGCCGGCCGCAGGTGGCGAAGGACATGCTCTCGAAGCTGCCACCCACCTATCAGCCGCTCGCCAATGCACGTCTGGCAATGGCGACACGCGCGGCCGACACCGTGCAGATCCTGCGCGGCGTAGCGCCCGCCCAGCTCGACGCACCGGCGGTCCGGCTCGAGCGTCTGCAGTGGCTGCGCCGCACCGGCAATCTCGGCGAGGCCAAGGCGATGCTCGCGGCGCCCGCGACCGGACAGTCGACGAACCAGACCGATGCTTGGTTGAGCGAGCAGCAGCAGGTGACGCGCGATCTGCTGGCGGCCGGTCACGCCGCCGATGCCTATGCGGTGATCCTGCAGCACGGCCAGACGCGTGGCCTCGCCTTCGCCGAAGCCGAGTTTCTCGCCGGCTGGATTGCGCTGCGCCATCTCAAGAAGCCGGGAGACGGCATCAAGCATTTCCAGATTCTCTACGACGGCGTCTCGACCGACATCTCCAAGAGCCGCGCCGCCTACTGGATGGGCCGCGCTATCGAGGCATCGGGCAGGCCGAAGGATGCCAACGAGTGGTACGGCCGCGCCGCGGGGTACGGCCAGACGTTCTACGGCCAGCTCGCCGCGCGCAAACTGCCGGGCGGTGCCGCCCGCATGCCGGGCGATCCGTCGGTCAGCGATGCCGACCGGCTGGCGCTGGGCGGCCGCGAGATGGTGACGATCGCGCGCTACCTCGGTCAGGCAGGTGCCTACGACCGTACGCAGCCCTTCCTGCTGAAGCTCGCGCGCATGGTGAACGGCGCGGGCGAGACGCAGCTGCTGGCGCAACTCGCCACCGAACTGAAGCGGCCCGACATCGCCGTCGCGATCGCCCGCCGCGCGACCGACTCCGGCATCACGCTGTTCGACGCCTCTTTCCCCGTGATCGAGCTGGGCAACACCGGCTCGATCGAGCGCGCGCTGGCGCTCGCGGTGACGCGCCAGGAGAGCGCCTTTTACTCGGGCGCCGTCTCGCCGTCGGGCGCGCTCGGCCTGATGCAGCTCATGCCCGCCACGGCGCGCGAGGTCGCGGGCAAGGCGGGTGTGCCCTACGTCCAGGACAAGCTGACGCGCGATCCCGCGTACAATGTGGGCCTGGGCACGCAATATCTCGGCGACATGCTGGCGAAGTTCGGCGGCTCCTACGAACTCGCCCTCGCCGCGTACAATGCCGGCCCCGGCCGCGTGTCGCGCTGGCTCGACTCGATCGGCGATCCGCGCGGCGGCAAGATCGACATGGTCGACTGGATCGAGATGATCCCGGTCCGCGAGACGCGCAACTACGTCCAGCGCATCATGGAAGGCGTCGGCGTCTACCGCGACCGCCTGAACGGCCCCTTCCGCACGCTCGCACCCGCGATGGGACGGTCCTAAGAAAAACGCCTCCTCGCGAGGATTGCCGCAAAGTATTGCTGCCGTTGAAACAAAGCCGATTCCTCGCGAGTGCTCGCGAGCCCTCGCGAGCGGGTGCGTGCACGGCAATTGCCGGTAGATCCGGTGCGTTGCCCACCTTTTGAGTGGGCTTGGGTAAAGGCGACATCCGACCATCACGCGATTCTAGGCGCGTCGGCCGCAATCGCCTATTACGGTCGTTACTGAAGCTGAAACGTACGTCTGCTTGAAACGGCCCTAGCCGATCTTCTTCAGAGTCGCCGCCGGCAACGGCCCCTTGGCGACTGCCGCCAGCGCCTGATCGAGCTGGTCGAGCGTCGAGTAGCCCACCAGCATGGTCGTGACGTTCGGATTGGAGATCACAAAGCGTTGCGCCATTTCGGCAAGAGTTGAGGAGCCACTTTCCTTGACCAGCGGCTCCAGCGCCTTGGCGCGCGCCACGTCGCCCGCGAAATCCGGCGCCGAGCCGATCGGCGGCACGACCTGCATGGCGAGCGGATGGCGGTCGGGCGTGCCCGCGAGCGCGCCGCCCGCCAGCGCGCGGATCACGATCGTGCCCATGTCATTGGCCCTGGTGCGCTCCAGCACGCGGCCGTAATCCAGGCCCGGTGTGCCGTTGGGCATCGGCACGCCTGCGCTGGGATTGAGCGCATTGTAGACGACCTGCATCGTGTCGAAGGATTTCGAATCGACCGCTTTGAGCAACGCCGACGGCTCGCCCACGCCGCTGAAGCCGATGAAGCGTGTCTTGCCGGCTTTCACCAGCGCCTGCAGCGCGGGCACAACCTCGTTGAGCGCGATGTCGACCGCCATATGGTCGTCCGCGTCGATGGCGACCAACGGATTGTGGAGCTGCAAGAGGTCGACATGATCGCGCTGCAGCCGCTTCAGGCTCTCGTCCAGCGACTGCGCGACGAACGCGGCGACACGGCTGCGGTCCGCGGCCTTGAGGCGGAACTTGGTGCCGAGCACGATGTTCGGCTTGAGCGCCTTCAGCACGCGGCCGAGATTGCGCTCGGAATCCCCGTTGCCGTAGGTCGAGGCGGTGTCGATGTAGTTGATGCCCTGGTCGACGGCGTGGGCGATGGCGCGCTCCTGGTCGGCGGCCGCGCCCTTGGTCATCAAACCGCCGACGGCACCCGCGCCAAAGCCGAGAACGGAGAGTTCGAGGCCCGTACGGCCAAATCTACGGCGTTCCATGTCAGCTCTCCCCCTCGATGCGGACTTCGGCCGCTTCATTGTCCACAGTGACGTGGCTGTCATAGTAGGTGACCGTCGGTACCGCCCCGAAGGCCGCCGCCATGCGCTTCTCCCACTCCGGCGTGTACCAGGCGCGCGCCGCGGCCTCTGACTCCCAGAGATAGACTCCGCCGCCGCCACTCTCGCCGTTGAGATAGTATTTCCGCAACAGGCCCTGGGCGGCGAGCGCGGTATAGGTGGAAGCGGTCTTGCGGGCGGATTCCACGGCTGCCGCGCGTGACCGCTTGGTCATGGGGATTTGAACGATTGCGATGAACATGCGAGGTAGCCTACGGCCAGTGATACCCCGGAGCAATTCATGAACGCTGCCCTCAGTGGCACCGAAATCTGCGTGTTCGATGCCTACGGCACGCTCTTCGACTTCAATTCCGCCGTCGCGCGCCATCGCGACGCGATCGGGCCCAAGGCCGACGCGCTCTCCGAGATGTGGCGCACCAAACAGGTGCAGTACACCTGGCTGCGCAACAGCATGAGCACCTACTCGCCGTTCTGGCAGGTGACCGGCGAAGCGCTCGATCATTGCCTCGCCGCTTTCGGCATTACCGACAAGGCCGTCCGGGAGAAGCTGATGAATGCCTATCTGGCGCTCGAACCCTTCCCCGAAGTGCCGGCCATGCTCGAAAAACTCAAGAAGGCCGGCAAGCGGCTCGCGATCCTCTCGAACGGCAATCCCGACATGCTCGACCCCATGGTGAGGGCGTCGGGACTCGCGGGCTACTTCGAGGCCGTGATCAGCGTCGACGACGCCAAGATCTTCAAGGTCGATCCCAAGACCTATGAACTCGTGAAGAAGCGCACCGGCGTCGCCTCCGACAAGGTCTGCTTCCTGTCGTCGAATTGCTGGGATGCGCATGGCGCGGCGCAGTTCGGCTTCAATGTGCTCTGGGTGAATCGTGGCGGCCTGCCGGAAGACAATCTCCCCGGCAAGATCGTGGCCCAGATCAAGGACCTTTCCCTCCTCCCCGCCCAACTTGGTGTTTCGTGATGACGACGCTTCCGACTTTCGCCGACGTCCAAGCCGCCGCCCGCCGCCTCGAGGGCATTGCCATCCGCACGCCGTTGCTCGAGAACGCGCGCGTGAACGCCAGGCTGGGCGGCCGCCTGTTCATCAAGGCCGAGTGCCTGCAGCGCACCGGCTCGTTCAAGATCCGCGGCGCCTACAACTTCCTCGCCTCGATGAGCGAGGCCGACCGCAAGAAGGGCGCCGTCGGCTGGTCGTCGGGCAACCATGCGCAGGGCCTGGCCGAAGCCGGCCGGCTGCTGGGCGTGAAGACCACCATCGTGATGCCAGCCGATGCGCCCGCGCTCAAAGTCGCCAACACGCGCGCTTCGGGCGCGGAGGTCGTGCTCTACGACCGCGTGAGGGAGAGCCGCGAGGAAATCGGTCTCGGCATCGCGGCCAGGACCGGCGCGACCGTCGTGCCGCCGTACGACCACGTCTGGATCCTGACCGGCCAGGGCACGGCGGGCCTGGAACTCGCCGAGCAGGCCAAGGCGCTGGGCGTCACGCTCGACGCGGTCGCCGCACCCTGCTCCGGCGGCGGCCTGTCGACCGGCACGGCGCTCGGCGTCAAGGGCATCATGCCGAACGCCACGGTGCATGCCGGCGAACCGGCGGGCTTCGACGACCTCGCGCGCTCGCTGGCGAGCGGCAAGAAGGAGAAGAATGCCAAACTCTCCGGCTCGATCTGCGATGCGCTGCTGGCGCCGGAGCCGGGCGACGTGACGTTTCCGCTGGCGCAGAAGGTGCTGGGCCCCGGCCTCGTCGTCACCGACGACGAAGTGCTCGACGCCATGGAAGTGGCGTTCCGCGAGTTCAAGATCGTGGTCGAGCCGGGCGGCGCGGTCGCCCTGGCGGCGGCCCTCACGGGCAAGCTGCCGGTCAAGGGCCGCAACGTGGCCGTCATATGTTCCGGCGGCAACGTCGACCACGCGACTTTCATTCGCGCGCTGTCGCGGGCCAAGGCGGCATGAACCGGAGTCCCCGCGCCCGGCGCAATCGACGGATCATCCGGATCGTCCTCGTCGTCAGCGCGATCATCAGTGCGATCTTCGGCAGCCAGGTCTCGCCCGCCGGAGCGGCGAACTGGACGTCGTACCTCCAGGGAGCGGTAAACGGATTGCTGGCGGCCACCCCGCTCGTGATGCTGGAGATCTACGGCATGCAGACGCCGCTCGGCGAGCGCCTGCGCCGCCTGCCGCTTCCCGCCTATCTCGGCGTCAAGATGGCGCTCTATGCGGTCGTCATCGTCGGCGCCTATATCCTGACGCGCCTGATCTTCCTCGGACTTTATGCCCAGCCGCTGCAGATCGAGGCCCGGGAAATCTGGGCGCTGGTCTTCGGCGCCTTCATGGCCGCCGGCTTCAATCTCGTGTTCGAGCTGGGAAGCCTGCTGGGCTGGGGTACCCTGAAGAGCCTGCTGACCGGCCGATACGTTCAGCCGCGCGCCGAGCAGAAGACTTTCCTGCTGATCGACATGAAGGACTCGACGGGTCTTGCCGAGCGGCTGGGTCCGATCCGCTTCCATCATCTGCTGAACGACTTCTTCCGCGACGTCTCCCATGCTGCGCTCGAATGCGAGGCGGAGATCCATAAATACGTGGGCGACGAAGCCATCCTGACCTGGTCGAACGATGCGGGCCTTGCCGACGGATCGGCGCTCTCCTGTCCCTTCGTCGCACGCGACGCGATAGCCGCGCGGCAGGCGCAGTATCTCGAACGCTTCGGCGCCGTGCCGGCGTTCCGCGCCGCGCTCCATTGCGGCGAAATCGTCGCCGGCGAAATCGGCGATATGCGCCGCGAGGTGACCTATGTCGGCGACACGCTGAACGTGGCCGCCCGCCTGCTCGATGCCGCCAAGGCGGTGGGGCGCGACGTGCTCGTGTCGGCTGAACTCCTGAAGAGAGCGAGATTGCCCGACGACCTGCGGGCAGCAGAATTGCCGACGCTCGCCGTTCGGGGCCGCGCGGCGCCGCTTGCCATCGCGGCGCTCAGCCGGAAGGACGACGCGCCCTGAACTTCTCGATCGCGCTGCCCAGGATGCCCTTCGGCAGGAAGATGATAAACAGCACCAGCAGCACGCCGTAGATCAGATTGTCCCAGCCGACGGCCTTGGTGCCGAAGCCGATGCGCAGGAATTCGGCGAGCAGGATGGTGATGATCGCGCCGACGGTCGGCCCCAGCGCCACATAGACGCCGCCCACGATCACGGCGAAGACCATCTGTAGCGAGATCGCGATGCCGCTCACCGTGTCGGGGGTGATGAACATCTGGTACTGGGTGTAGAGCGCACCGGCGAAGGCCGTCATCAGCGCGCTCAGCACCGTGATCTTGAGCTTCTCCCAGGTGACGTTGACGCCGGCGGCTGCGGCCGCATCCTCGTCCTCCGAGATCGCCTCCAGCGCATAGCGGTCCATGCTGCGGTCGACGTGGCGCCAGATCAGGAGGCCGACCGCCCAGACACCGAGCGCGATCAGGTACCAGGTCGTCTTGTCCTCGAACTGCAGCACGGCGATGCTGTTGCCCTTGATGCGGTTGGGCGAGAAGCCCAGCGAGCCGCCGGTCCAGTCGCGCGACGCGGTGATGACCTGCAGGACGATGCCCGACAGCGCGAGCGTCACCAGCACGAAGTAGTGGCCGGTGATGCGGAAGCGGAAGCATGGATAACCCACGATCACGGCGAGGAAGCCCGCGCACACCAGGCTGATCGGGATGCCGAACCACGGCGACAGGCCGAGGTGGTTCCAGAGCAAGGCGGTGACGTAGGCGCCGACGCCCATGAAGCCGCCGTGCCCCAGCGACACCAGCCCGAACCGCCCCATCATCGACCACGAGGTGTAGGCGAACGACCAGATCAGGATCAGCACGAAGATATGGAGATGATAGGGATCGCGATGCACGAACGGCAGCGCGATCAGCGCCGCACCGGCAATCCAGGGAGCAAGCTGGCGCAGGGTCACTTGCATGCTCACTGGCGCCTCGCCAAAAGACCGCCCGGCCGCACGAACATCATCAGGATGAAGAAGCCGAAGGCCAGCACGTAGCCCCACTCGAGATCGGAGAAGAGCCCGCCAAGCGAGATGATCTCCGCGAAGACGAACGAGGCAACGAAGCCGCCCACGAAATTTCCCAGCCCGCCCAGCACGCAGATCAGGAAGGTGATGGGGCCGAACGACAGGCCGACAAAGGGATGCACGTCGTACTGCAGCACGAGCAGACAGGCCGCCAGGCCCGCCAGCGCTCCACCCAATGCCGAAGTGATGAGATAGATGCGCTTCGTGTCGACGCCCATCAGCGCCATGATCTGGCGATCCTGCGCGATCGCGCGGATGGCGATGCCGGTGTAGGTACGCTTCATGAAGACGTAGACCGCGATCATGCCGACCAGCGCCGCCGCGAAGGACAGCAGGCGCGCATAGCTGAAGTTCATCTCGGCGAACTGCAGCACCGGCAGCTGGATGCCGAGATTGCGGAAGTCGATGCCGAACGTCACCGTCGCCAGGCTCTGCAGGAAGAACAGGACACCGCCGGTCGCGAGAAGCTGGTTGATCGGCGGCGCCGAGAGCAGCGGCTGGATGACCAGAATATGCAGCAGCGCGCCGAAGCCTGCGACCAGCAGGATGCACATCGGGGCCGCCATCCAGTACGGCACGTGATAGACCGACACCAGATAGTACATGCCGTACATGCCGATCATCACCAGCTCGGCGTAGCAGATCCAGGTAACGTCGATCACGCCGAAGATCAGGTTGAGCCCGAGGGCCAGCAGCGCCAGCACGCCACCGAACAGGATGCCGTTGATCACGGCCTCCAGCAGGTAGACGTCGAAAATGTCGAGGAATCCCTGCATCGCTACACCCCGAGGTACGCCTGCTTGATGGTGTCGCTGCTCTGCAGCTCGGCCGACGTGCCGGAGGCGCGGATCGAGCCCGCCTCCAGCAGGTAGGCGCGATCGACGACCTTCAGGACCTGCTGCACGTTCTGTTCGACGATCAGCACCGTGAGACCGCTCTCGCGGATGCGGCGCACCAGCTCGAAGACCTGCTGCACGACGACCGGCGCCAGACCCGCCGACGGTTCGTCGAGCAGGAGAAGCTTGGGATCGCTCATCAGCGCCCGGCCGATGGCGCACATCTGCTGCTCGCCGCCCGACATGGTGCCGGCAAGCTGCGCGCGGCGCTCCTTCATCCGGGGGAAGAGCTCGTAGACGAAGGCCAGCCGCTCGGCGAACTTGGCGCGCGCCTCCGGCATGAACGCGCCCATCTTGAGATTGTCCTCGACGGAGAGGCGCGGAAACAGCCGGCGGTTCTCCGGCACGTGGGCAATGCCCAGGCTTACGATGCGGTGCTCCGCCGTTTTCAGCACATCGACGCCGTTCATGGCAACGCTGCCCTTGCGCGGACGAATGAGGCCGGAGATCACGCGCATCAGTGTCGTCTTGCCGGCGCCATTAGGGCCGATCACGCCCACAGCCTCGCCCGCGCGCACGTCGAGGTCGACGTTGAACAACGCCTGGAAGCTGCCGTAGCCCGCGTCGATGCCCTTGAGAGTCAGCATCAGACGGCGCGCCGTGTCGCGGCGGCGGCCTGCGTCGCCTCGGCATCGGTGCCGAGATAGACCTCGATCACCCTGGGATTGGCCGAGACCTCGTGCGGCAGGCCCTCGGCGATCTTCTCGCCGTGATCGAGCACCATGACGCGGTCCACGACCCGCATCAGCACGCCCATGATGTGCTCGACCCAGATGATCGTGATGCCGGTCTCGTCACGGATCCGGCGCAGCATGAGGGCTGCCTGGTCCATCTCGCTCTCGTCGAGGCCGCCCAGACTCTCGTCCGCCAGCAGGAGCTTGGGTCCGGTTGCCAGGGCCTTGGCAAGCTCGAGTTTCTTCAAGCCCGCCGCGCCCAGCCCGTCCACGGTCGCGTGGCGGTCGACCGGCAGGCCGACCATGGCGAGCGCCCTCTCGGCCGCCTCGTTGGCCTTGGCAAGGCTGTGACGTCCCTGTCCGAAATAGCCCGCGAGCGCCACGTTCTCGAACAGCGACAGGCGGCGAAAGGGACGCGGAATCTGGAAGGTTCGGCCGATGCCGCCATTGATGATGCGATGCGGCGCCAGGCCGCCGATCTCGCGGCCGGCAAACTTGATCGAACCCGCCGAGGGCGGCAGCGTGCCGGAGAGCAGGTTGAAGATCGTGCTCTTGCCCGAGCCATTGGGGCCGATCAGGCCGAGAATCTCGCCCTGCTCGACCTTGAACGACACGTTGTTGACGGCGGTGAAGCCGCCGAAGCGCTTCACCAGCCCTTCGACGGCGAGCACCGTTACTTGTAGCTGTAGGTCATGCCGGCCGGCCACGGCAGCACGACATCGCGCTGCGCCAGGCTCTTCGGCCACACGACATAGGGCTTGTCGCCGATGTACTGGATGACCACCGGGTAGGAGCGCTCGTTCTGGCCCGCGATGTTGGACTCGCTGGGCGCGAACTTCACGCCGAAGCCCAGCATCGTGCCACCCTCCGGGATGTCGACGTCGAGCGCCGCCTTGCGCAGCGCCTCGGCATCGACGCCGCCGTACTTCTTGATCGCGACCGGCAGCACCTTGGTGAAGAACACGTACATGTTGCTGGCGCCGATGCCGACGTGCGCCGAGCGGATGGTCTGGCCGGGCTTCAGCTTGTCGAACTCTTCGCCGACCATCTTGACCATCGGCGCGAGCGACGGATCGATCGCCTTGGGGTTGGCCAGCCAGATCGAGACCGGATCGGTGTTGAAGAAATACTCGGCATGACCGCCCAGGCTCTCCGCCAGTTTTTCGTACACGCCGTAGCCCGCGCCTTGGCCCACGATGCCGCCGGTCTTGAAGCCCTGCTCGCGCGACTGGCGCAGGATCAGCGAGATGTCCGGGTTGTAGCCGGTGTGGAGAACGACATCGGGTTTGGCACGCTTCAGCTTGGTGACCAACGCCGAGAGATCGGGCGCGGTGGCGGAATAGCCTTCGTCCATGACGATCTGCATGCCGGCCTTCTTGGCGCCGAGCACGTTGCCCTTGGCGACGTCGACGCCATAAGCGCCGTCCTCGTGGATGATGGCGATGCGCATGTCCTTCGGCTCCTTGCCGAAGTTCGATTTGGCGATGCTCGCCACCATGTCGGTCGTGGTGAGGCCGTACTGCTGGCCGCTCGCCTGCGGACGGAACACGTACTTGTAGTGCTTGTCCTCGACCACCCCGGTCGAGATGCAGGTCGTGAGCCAGAGGAATTTCTTGTTCTGCTCGACCCGCGAGGCGATCGGCACGCACTGTGCCGAAGAGTAGATGCCGGCGATCATGTCGACCTTGTCCTGCTCCATCAGGCGCACGGCCTCGTTGATCGCGACGTCGGGCTTCGACTGCGCGTCGGCGTAGACCGCCTCGATCGTGTAGCCCTCGATCGGGCCCTGCTTGATGAAGTAGTCGTTCATGATCTTGACGCCAAGGTACTGCAGCTCGGAGCCGCCGCCGGCCAACGGGCCGGTGAGGTCGAAGATCACGCCGATCTTGAATTTCTTGTCCTGGGCGTGGGCGGAAGCCGCCAACGCCAGCGCCGCCACGGCGGCCAATGTACCGCCCGCAAATCGGGCCAGACTAACCCTCATCATGCGCTTCTCCCTGATACGTTTTTTGTTGAACGCATCACAGAGGCCGCGCCCGGCTATGTCAAGGCGTTAGCGCCCTTCACCCGGGGTGAGAATGTCGAACATCAGCGTTCCCGGCTGGTCGAGCATGCCGAACAGCAGGGCAAACTTCGACGGATCGCCCTCGATCTTGAGCGCACCGGACATCAGCGCTTCGGGCGCCGTCGTCTTGCGCAGGACCAGCGCATCGAGCGTGGCACGGGTCGTCGTCACCTGGGCGACGGCGTTTTCCGAGCGTTCGCCCATGCGGTGGCTCAACGTGCAGTTCTTGAGCGTGAGGACCATCTCCTCGTCGCGGTCGGTAAAACGCCAGTTGAGCATGAAGGACTGCCCCGCAGCCTTCGCGGGATCGAGGCGGATCTCCAGCGCGTCGAAGAACACGTCGGTGCTCAATCCTGCGAGCGTGTCGGCGGTGGCGAGCGACCGCGCCGGCACCTGGAAAACGCCGTGGCGCAATTCCTGCGCGCCATAGAGGAAGGCATTGCGCCAGGTGGCCGACTCGGCCTGGTAGCCCATCTGCTCGAGCGCATCGGCGCAAAGCGCGCGCGCTTCCTTGTTTTCGGGTTCGGCGAAGACGACTTCCTTCATCACTTGGGCAACCCAGCGGAACTCGCCTTTGGCGAAGTCCGCCTTCGCGCGCGTCATCACCGCCGCCGCGCCGCCCATGTATTCGACAAACTTCTTTGCCGCGGGCGCAGGCGGCAGCGGATGGAGATTGCACGGGTTGCCATCGTACCTGCTGAGGTATCGCTGATAGACCGCCTTC
>CAIWTJ010000052.1 GCA_903915535.1 Enhydrobacter aerosaccus | reverse complement strand
CTCGGCGCTCAAGGAAGCGGGCTACGACAAGGTCCCGTCCGACCACGCCGGCCTGCTGAAGCTCTGCCAGGATCTCAAGAAGATCAACAAGCCCGCGGGCTTCGCGCTCGGCAACGCGGTGGGCGATGCCAACGGCTTCGCGAACTGGATGCTGTGGAGCCACGGCGCGACCCTCGTCGATGAAGAGGGCAAGGTCACGCTGAACAGCAAGGAGACGATCAACGCGCTGAAGTTCGTCAAGGAGCTCTACCCGACGTTCATCCCGGGCACGATGTCGTGGAACGACATCAGCAACAACCGCGCCTACGCATCGAAGGAACTGTACTTCACCTCGAACGGCGTATCGCTGTACTTCGCGCTGAAGAACGATCCGGCGACCAAGGACGTGGCCGAAGACACGATGCACGCCAACCTCGTGCAGGGACTCGCGACGTCGGCGCCGATGTCGGCCACGGTGCTGAACGGCATGGTGCTGAAGCACACCAAGTACCCGAACGCCGCCAAGGCCTATCTCACCTACATGATGGAAGCGGAGCAGTACGATCCGTGGCTGACCGGCTGCCTCGGCTACTGGGCGCATCCGCTCAAGGCCTACGCCAAGAGCAAGGTCTGGGCGAGCGATCCCAAGATCGCGATCTTCCGCGACACCATGGATAACAAGTACTGGACTGGCTACAAGGGCCCGATCACCCAGGCCGCCGGCACCGTCCAGGCCGAGTACATCATGGTCCAGATGTTCGCCTCGGTCGCTTCGGGCGCCGCGACGCCGGAAGACGCCGCCAAGGAAGCGGAGCGCCGGACCAAGCGTTACTATCGCTAAACGATACCGGAGCGGCGTGGCCGGCAACGGCCGCGCCGCTCCCATCTTCTTCCCGGAGGAAAGATGACCGTCGCCACGATGACCGATTGGACCCGCGCACGGCCTCAGCCCAACTGGCTGGCGCGCCTGTTCGACTACAAGCCGTTCCTCGTCTTCATGTGCCTGCTTCCGGCGCTCGGCCTGCTGCTGGTCTTCCTCACCTATCCGCTCGGTCTCGGCATCTGGCTCTCCTTCACCGACACCAAGATCGGCGGCGCCGGCAAGTATGTCGGCCTCGATAACTTCGAGTACCTGTTCGAAGACCCGCAGTTCTGGAGCGCGGTCTTCTACAGCGTGTTCTATACGGGCGTCGCGACGTTCGGAAAATTCGCGCTGGGTCTCTGGCTAGCCTTGCTTCTCAACAACCACGTCCCGTTCAAGAGCCTGCTGCGCGCCATCATCCTGCTGCCGTGGATCGTGCCGACCGTGCTGTCGGCGCTGGCGTTCTGGTGGCTCTACGATCCGCAGTTCTCGATCTTCTCCTATCTCGCCATCGATATCCTGCACATCCGCACGACGCCCTTCGACTTCCTGAGCACCGTCTGGCCCGCGCGCTGGTCGCTGATCGCCGCCAACATCTGGCGCGGCATTCCGTTCGTGGCGATCTCGCTGCTGGCCGGCCTGCAGACCATCTCGCCGTCGCTCTACGAGGCCGCCCTGCTCGACGGCTCCACGGCGTGGCAGCGCTTCCGCTACATCACCTTCCCGCTGCTGTTGCCGATCCTGGCGATCGTGATGACCTTCTCGATCATCTTCACCTTCACCGACTTCCAGCTGGTCTATGCCATCACACGCGGCGGTCCGCTGAACTCGACTCATCTGATGGCGACGCTGGCCTTCCAGCGCGGCATTTCCGGCGGCGAACTGGGCGAGGGCGCGGCGATTGCCGTCGCCATGATCCCATTCCTCGTGGCCGCCACGTTGTTCAGCTATTTCGCCCTCGCGCGTCGCAAGTGGCAGCAGGGAGAAGCCAATGACTGACGCGACCACGGCTTCCCCCGAGATCCAGTCGAAGGCGACCGTCACCCCTGACCAGATGTCGTGGGACAGCCGCACGCGACGGATGGTGACGATCTACTTGCCGCTCGCGTTGTTCGTGGTCGTGCTGCTGTTCCCGTTCTATTGGATGGCCGTCACGTCGTTCAAGCCGAACGCGGAGCTCTACGACTACAAGAAGTACAACCCGTTCCTGATCGGCAGCCCGACTCTGCAGCACATCAAGCACCTGCTGTTCGAGACCGCCTATCCGCATTGGCTGGTGACGACCATGGTCGTGGCCGTCTGCTCGACGACGCTGTCGCTGTTCTCCAGCGTGCTGGCGGCCTACGCGATCCAGCGCCTGCGCTTCAAGGGCAGCCAATACGTGGGCCTCGGCATCTATCTCGCCTACCTCGTGCCGCCGTCGATCCTGTTCATTCCGCTGGCCACCACGATCTACCAGCTTGGCCTGTTCGATTCGCCGCTGGCCCTGATCCTGACCTATCCGACGTTCCTGGTGCCGTTCAGCACGTGGCTGCTGATCGGCTATTTCAAATCGATCCCATACGAGCTGGAAGAGTGCGCGCTGATCGACGGCGCCACGCGCCTGCAGATCCTGCGCCGCATCACGCTGCCGCTCGCCGTGCCGGGCCTGATATCGGCCGGCATCTTTTCGTTCACGCTTTCTTGGAACGAATTCATCTACGCGCTGGCCTTCATCCAGAGCAGCGAGAAGAAGACCGTCTCGGTCGCCATCCTGACAGAGCTCGTGTCCGGCGACGTCTACCAGTGGGGCTCGCTGATGGCGGGCTCACTGCTGGGCTCGTTGCCCGTCGCGATCTTCTATTCGTTCTTCGTTGACTATTACGTCTCGTCGCTGACCGGCGCCGTGAAGGAATAGACAGCCCGCCTCAAATCGTAGGAGACGGCGGCCCGCCCGGATGAGTGGGCTGTGGCGGCGTGTCCTCGGGGCCCGGAATACCGGGCACCGGCATTTCAGGCGGAAGCGGCTCAGTCTTGCCGGGTGTCGGCGGTGCTCCGGGCACCGGATCGCCGGCGGGGATGGGATTGTTCTCGATCATGGATCTTGTCCTTTCGGCAGAGAAAGGAATGCCCGCCGCGCGGCGGGCATTCCCTCAGTGCGATGGATGACGCAGTCAGCGCTTGTTAGCGCTTCTGATTGTCCTTGTTCTGATCATCCCTGTTCGCGCTCTGCCCGCCCGGCTTCTGGCCCGGCTGGCCGGGCTTCTGGCCCTGGTTCTGCTGGTTCTGCTGCTCGCGCTGCTGTTGCTCGCGCTGCTGCTGCGACGGGTTCTGGTTGTTGTTGCTCTGGTTCATGGCTTCAACTCCTTCGTCGTTCGCTGGCGACGGCCGACATGGCCGCCACACAGGAAAAACGCCCCGCGAAGGAGCCGGGTTGCCGGCGTTTGGGCCGCAGTTTTTTAGCCGCAGCCCCTTGTCATGCGCCTTTACTTGGGCGCCGCGGCACCCGCGCGCGTGCCGGCGTAGGTCACCGAGAGACCGAGAGTCTCGCGCAGCGCGTTCGGCATCAGGAGGCCGCCCACGTCGGCAAAGCTCGCTCCCTTGGCGGGCTTCACGGTGAAGGTGATCGGCCCCTTGGGCGATCGCCAGTCGCCGACGAACGAGGCAACGGCGTCGAACGCCTTCATCGACTCGGCGTCCTGCTGGCCCGTGAGACTCGTGAGGGTCAGCAAGCCGAGCGCCACGAGATCCTCCGGCTTGTTGCCCTGGCTTTTGGCGTTCGCCACGAGGAGCTGGGAAAGCAGACCCTTGTCGTCGATGGTCAGCGACGCGCTTTGGAGCCGTCCGCTATCCTTGGTGTCTTCCATGTCGTCGGCCTTGTCGCTGACGCCATCGATCACGAGGGACAACTCGATGCGGCCCAGTCCGCGCAGGCTGAACTCGAGTTTCTCGACGGTGAGGCGCTTGGCGGCGGTATCGAGCCTGTAGTCGAGCGTCGTGTCGACAGGAACCTTCGGCAGGCCGTAGGCGGCCAGTGACCTGGAGGCGGCCTCATCGCCGGTCATGCCTTCGAACTTCATCTTGAGGAAGCGCGGCAAGTCTTCCTTGTTGCTCGCCTTGAGGCGATCGAAGTCGGCGGACTCGACAGTCACCTTCTCGATCCTGATCGTGGTGCGCTTGTTGTCGGTTTGCGCTGACGGCGGAACCACCGCGACGACATCTTTCAGAACGAAGCCCTGGTCGCCCAGCGATTCGGCACCGCCGTACGACAGCTTCTCCAACTCCAGTTGCGGCTTCACCTCGCGCTCGAAGCGCTGCAGGCCGCTTTCCGCCCAGGCAGCGGTGGAGAGAAGCAGCAGTGCCAGAAATGTTCCAAACGATCGCATCACGGTCCTCATTCTCGGCTCATCGCCCGTTCGGCGAGCTTGGTGTCGACGCAGGCTTCGAAGGCGATGTCGCGGCTCAGCGTCCCGAATGCCCGCATCGCCGCGTGCAGCCGGTCATAGCCCTCCCGGCGCACGACCGGATCGGTGGCCCATAGGCCCAGGGCGCGATAGCGGTCGATGGCCGCGGAGAAGATCTGCGGCTCGACGTCGGGGAAGAAGTCTTTGAGCAGGCGCGCGATCTCCGGCGCCGGAGTCGTGGCAAACCACTGCAGAGTGCGATGCATGGCACGCGTCATGGCCAGCAGATCGTCGGCCCGCTTCAAGAGCGTCTCGCGCCGGGTGACCAGGGTCGTATAGGCCGTCAGTCCGCGGGTCGCGGCGGCATTCCAGACATGACCGGCGCCCGAGGCGACCAGCCGCTCGGCATACGGCTGAAAGACCTGGACGGCGTCGACCGTGCCGGCGCGCAACGCCGCCTCGTTCTCGGCCATGCTCCGGTCGGCAATGCGATCGAGGCTGTTGGGGTCGAGGCCGGCTTGCCGGATATCGTTGGCGAGGCAGATCCACGGCGTCGGCACTTCGGAGACGGTTGCCAACTTGAGCGGCGCGAGATCGGCGAATCTGAAGTCGGGCCTGGGTCGCGCGCCGATGATGAAGAAGGGATCGCGCGCCACCACGTCGCAGAAGCAGACCAGATCGGCGCCCGGTTCGCGGTCCTGCACGATCATGACGCGCAGCGGCCCGCCCCACATCACGTCGACCTCGCCCGCCCGCAGCGCCTTGGCTGCGGCTTCTGGGCTTGGCGAGGGTTTCAGAACCACTTCGACGCCGGCGTCGGTGAACGCGCCGCTCGCATAGGCGGCGTAGAACGGAGAATAGAAGAACGCGCGGAAGTTTTCGGACAGGACAATCGGCATTGAGCGGGACCTCACGGGGTCTGAGTTTATGTCCGAAATCCGGCAACCGCCGCAATTTTCCGTGCAACGGGCGTTCCTGCCCGACGTTAGTCGAAGCGGCAGACGATTTCACCCAGGAGGACATCATGAACAAGCGACTGATCGTGCTCACGCTCTCCGCGGTTGCCGGCCTCGCCAGCGTAGCGAACGCTCAAAGCTACGATCCCGGCATGACCCGTGGCGAGCGCCGGGAAGAGCGGCGCGAAGAGCGTTACCTGAATTCACCGCACGAAGCGACGATCAAGGACGAATACGGCTTCCGCTACGACTCGCGCGGCGATCGCCTCGACGCGAGCGGCCATGTGATTGCGCCGCCGGTAACGCCGCCCGGCACGCCGGCGCTGCGCTAGCGAAGCGCACGACACCTCACGGCAAGAAGCCCGGCGGTTGGACAGACCGCCGGGCTTTTTCGTTCGCCCTGCAATCCCGTTGCTCCGGGGCGCCTTGGCTCCTAGAGTTTGCCGGGACTTAAAAAAAGGGGAACGCCATGAGCACCAAGAATTTGCGCCGCCGTCAGGCAATGGGCCTCGCCGGCGCCGCCGTCGTCACCGGCGCGTCCTCCGCCTTCGCCCAGGAGCCGCCCAAGCCGGCGCAGATCGTGGTCAACCATTCCGGCGGCTCGATGGGCACGGCGATGCGCAAGGCGTTTTTCACCACTTACGAGAAGAAGTACGGGATCAAGGTCGTGGAAACGAGCCCGGCCGATTTCGGCAAGCTGCGCGCCATGGTCGACTCGGGCAACGTCGAGTGGGACATGACTGAGATCGGCGGCCAGGACGCGATCCGCGCCGTCGACATGAAGCTGGTCGAGAAGATCGACGACAAGATCGTCGACCGCTCGAAGTATCCCGAGAAGGTGCGGACGCCCTACGTTTTCGCGTCGTCGGTCTATACGACGATCATCGGCTACCGCACCGACGTCTTCAAGAACGGCAGCCAGCCCAAGAGCTGGGCCGACTGGTGGGACG
This sequence comes from Enhydrobacter aerosaccus, assembly GCA_903915535.1. Taxonomy (GTDB): domain Bacteria; phylum Pseudomonadota; class Alphaproteobacteria; order Reyranellales; family Reyranellaceae; genus Reyranella; species Reyranella aerosaccus_C. The sequence goes on along the minus strand of CAIWTJ010000052.1, from coordinate 66,344 downwards.
TCAAGAAGTTCCCGGGTGCGCGCTCGATGCGCAACCATCCGACCGACAATCTCGAATTCGCGCTGCTGGCCGACGGCGTGCCGATGGACAAGATCTATCCCATCGACTTCGACCGGGCGTTCAAGAAGCTGGACCAGATCAAGCCGCACGTCACCGTGTGGTGGAGCACCGGACAGCAGCCGGCGCAGCTCCTGCTCGACAAGGAAGTGGTGCTGGCGACCGGCTGGAACGGCCGCTTCTACGACCTGATCAAAAAGGGCGGCCCGATCGCCATCGAATGGAACCAGGGCGCGCTGAAGCAGGGCAGCTTCGTGATCCCGCGCGGCGCCAAGAATGCCTACTGGGGCCAGAAGATGCTGGCCGAGATGTCGGTGCCGCAGCAGCAGGCGATCTATGCCAGCGAGCTGGGCTATCCCGGCCTCAACCTCGAATCGCTGAACTACGTCGATGAGAAGGTGAAGCCGTTCCTCCCGACACAGTACATCGACCAGCAGTTCTGGATCGACGATGCGTGGTACGCCGCCAACGGCACCAAGGCGCTGGAACTGTGGAACGCCTGGCTGCTGAAGAAGGCTTAGGGAGTGCAGGCTCGCTCGGCCGATCTCAAGGTCCAGGGACTGGAGAAGCGCTTCGGCGAAGTCGCGGCGCTGGACGGCGTCTCGCTCGACATCATGTCGGGCGAGTTGCTGACCATTCTGGGGCCGAGTGGCTCGGGCAAGACGACCCTGCTCAAGGTCGTCGCCGGTTTCGAGAAGGCAGACGCCGGCACGGTACGGATCGACGGCATCGACATCACGGCCCTGCCGCCGGCCAGGCGCGATATCGGCATGGTGTTCCAGAACTATGCGTTGTTCCCGCATCTCACCGTGCGGGCCAACGTCGCGTTTCCCCTCGAGATGCGCAATGTTGCCCGGGCGGAGATCGAGACGCGCGTGACCGAGGCGCTGCAACTCGTCGAGCTGGGCGGCTACGACAAGCGCCTGCCCAAACAGCTGTCCGGCGGCCAGCAGCAACGCGTGGCGCTCGCGCGCGCCATCGTCTTCAATCCGCGTCTTCTGCTGCTCGATGAGCCGTTTGGCGCGCTCGATCGCAAGCTGCGGGAAACCATGCAGCTCGAAGTCCGCCGCCTGCAGCGCCGGTTGGGCCTCACCACGATTTTCATCACCCACGACCAGGAAGAGGCACTGGTCCTGTCCGACAGGATCGCGGTGATGAACCAGGGCCGCATCCAGCAGGTCGCGACGACCACCGAGATCTACGAGCGCCCGGCCAACCGGTTCGTCGCCGACTTCGTGGGCGAGAGCAACATCTTCCACGGCACCGTGACCGAGCCCGGTGTCATCTCGCTCGAGGGTGGACGACGGCTGCTCGCCCGCCATTCGGGCAAGACCGGGCAACGCATGGGCGTTCTGATGCGGCCCGAGCGCTTCGGCCGCGGGACCAATGTCTTTGCGGGCGAGGTCAAGGAAGCGGTGTACCTCGGTGTTTCCTTCAAGCTCCGCATTGCCTGCGACGACGGCCTCGAGCTGATCGTGCGCCAGCCGGCGCGTGGCGAGTTGCCGGCGGCTGGGACGCGGGTGAACGTCTCGATCGACCCTGAGGACATCCATGTTTTCTAGGATGTCCGGCAGATTGTTGGGCATTGCGCCTGCCGTGCCGGCGCTGATCGTGCTGTTCGTCTTCTTCCTGTATCCGGTCGTGCGCATGCTGGGTTACAGCATCGAGGGCGGCACATTCGAGTGGTACGCCAAGGCGCTGGGCGAGGGGCTCTACCTCCAGGTCTTCTTGAACACCTTCGAGATCGCCTTCTGGGTGACCGCGATCTGCCTGGTGCTGGGCTACCCGCTGGGCTTCCTGCTGGCCACGACCACGCCGGGCTGGGCGACCCTCGGCTTCATCTTCGTGCTGCTGCCGCTGTGGACCTCGGTGCTGGTACGCACCTACGCCTGGATGGTGCTGCTGGGACGCAACGGCGTGTTCAACCGCGCGATGCTGGAAGCGGGGTTGATCTCGGACCCGATACCGATGCTCAACAATTTCAGCGGCGTGCTGATCGGCATGGTGCACGTGCTGCTGCCTTACATGGTGCTGCCGATCTACGGTGCCGTGCGCCGCGTCGATCCCTCGCTGGTCTCGGCGGCCGAGGGGCTGGGCGCTTCCAATGCGCGCATCTTCCGCCGGGTTTACCTGCCGCTCACCTTGCCGGGCATCTTCGCGGGCGCCGTCATCGTCTTCGTGCTGTCGCTGGGCTTCTACATCACGCCGGCGCTGCTGGGCGGCGGCCGCGTGATCATGGTGGCCGTGATGATCGAGCAGCAGGTCCACCAGACCCTGAACTGGCCGTTCGCGGCGGCACTGTCGGCCTCGCTGCTGGTGGTGACGCTCGCGATATACGCCCTGGCGCAACGGTTCACCCGCTCGAGCGAGGCCGCATGAGCCGCCGCGCCCTCGTCGTCGCCTGCACGGCCATCTACATCTTTTTGATGTTGCCGCTGCTGGTCGTGTTCCCGATTTCGCTGAGCTCGGCCGCCTATATGCAGTTCCCGCCGCCCGGCCTCAGCTGGCAATGGTACGAGCGGTTTATCGACGATCCGCAATGGGTCGATGCCACGGTGCGCTCTTTATATGTAGGCGTTGCGACCGCAATTCTTGCCCTGGCGCTCGGCGTTCCGCTGTCGTTCAGCCTGGTGCGCGGCAGGTTTGCCGGCCGCTGGCTGGTCGACCGGATCGCGCTGGCGCCGCTGATCGTGCCGACCATCATCCTGTCGATCGCCGTCTACGGCATGTTCGCCAAGTTGAAGCTGATCGGCGAATGGTACGGGCTGGTGATCGCCCATACGGTGCTGGCGCTGCCGTTCGTGGTGCTGGTCATGAGCGCCGGCCTGCGCGACTTCGACCGCGGGCTGGAGCAGGCGGCCGAAGGCCTGGGCGCCAGCCGCCCGCGCACGCTGCTCAGGATCACCCTGCCGCTGATGCGGCCCAGCCTGGTGTCGGCGGGACTGCTGGCGTTCATTTCGTCGTTCGACGAGCTGGTCGTCGCGCTGTTCCTGGCCGGCCCCAACATGACCCTGCCGAAGAAGATGTTCGACAACATCCTGATGGAGATCGACCCGACGATCGCGGCGGTGTCGGTGATGCAGATCCTTCTGGTCTCGATCGTGCTCGTGCTGATCGGGCGGTTCGGGCGCGGCCTGAAATCAGCGGGACGTTGAGAGGGGAGTACCATGGCCGATTCGATCTTCCACAAGGACTTTAAGACCATGCCGTGGTGGTGGGAGTGGTGGCACCCCAACAACGAGCTGTCGCAGGATCCGCCGCTCAAGACCGACGTTCTGGTGGTGGGTGGCGGCTACGGCGGCCTGTCCACGGCGCTCGAGCTCGCGCGCTCGGGAGTGGACGTCACGGTGCTCGAGCGTGGTGATTTCGGCGTGGGAGCGTCGACGCGCAATGGCGGCGGCGTCTCGGGCGGCACGACCATGGGCAAGGGCTTTTCCGGCAAGGGCGTCGGTAGCGACCCCGAGGCGTGGAAGAAGATCATGCAGCGCATGCTGTCCGACGCGGCCGATTCGCTGGCCCAGGTCGAGACGGTGATCCAGCGCGAGGGCATCGAGTGCCATTGGCGCATGAACGGCCGATTCAGCGGCGCCTATACGCCGCGCCACTACGCCGAGCAGGCCAGCAAGGTCGGCACTTACAACAACACCGCCGGCCTCGGCACCTACATGGTCCCGCGCGAACAGCAGCGCGAGGAGATCGCGTCGGACTATTACTACGGCGGCATGGTCGTGGAGCGTACGGGCCAGCTTCACCCCGCGCTCTACTACGGCGGGCTGCTAAAGGCCGCGAGCCGTGCCGGCGCCAAGCTCTGCGCGCAGTGCGACGCGGAGAAGATCGAGCGCAAGCCGGCGGGCTTCACCGTGCTGACCAGCAAGGGGAAGATCGAGGCGCGCGAGGTCGTGATCGCCACGAACGGGTACACCACGGACGTGACGCCCAGCCTGAAGCGCCGGCTGATTCCCGTGGCCAGCCACATCATCGCGACCGAAGAGCTTCCGGAAGACCTGGTGCAGAGCCTGATCCCGAAGAACCGCGTCGTGAGCGATACCAAGCGCGTGCTCTGCTACTACCGGCAGTCGCCCGACAACAAGCGGGTGATCTTCGGCGGTCGCGCGCGCTTCACCCAGGTGCCGCCCGAGGTCAGCGCGCCGGTGTTGCATGGCTACATGCTCGAGCGCTGGCCGCAGCTCAAGGGCGTGAAGGTGACGCACGCCTGGACCGGCAACGTGGCCTTCGCCTTCGATTTCCTGCCGCACATGGGCACCGAGCAGGGCATGCATTACCTGATGGCCTGCAACGGCTCGGGTGTCGCCATGATGTCCTATCTCGGCTACCAGACGGCGCGGAAGATCGCCGGCGGGTCGAACCAGCCGATCAATGCCTTCGATGAGACGCCTTTCGAGTCGGTGCCGTTCTACAACGGCAATCCGGAATGGATCCTGCCGTTCGTCGGTGCCTGGTACCGCACGCGGGACTGGATCGATCGCACGCTTGCTTAACGGTCCGATACCAGACGCTCGCGGCCCAGCGCCGTAACGGCCAGCTGTCCGTCGATCTCGGCGATGAGTTCGAGCTCGGACAGTCGCGCACGATGCGCGTCCGGCATGATCAGCAGTTTGCCGTCCTGCAAATCGCGCAGCGACGCCAGTTCGTTCTGTTTGAGGGGCGCGATCAGACCGCGCGGCGACGTTCGGATGTCGCGAACCATGAGAGCCTCCAGTGTGTCGCGAAAGAACGCGTCACTTCACCGGAGGTTGGTTTTGTTATTATCGGGGCAGCGGGAACGGCCTTTGAATCGGCCAATTTCGCTGGCCCGCAATAGACCTAGGCCAGCGGCGCGACCGACAGGCCCTTTACCTTGTGCTTTTCGATGAAGCTGGCCACGAGCCCGGACCTTTTGGCGTCTTCGACGAAAGCCGCCAGGAATTCCGCGCCGGCCGTGTTCTTCTTCGGCGTGCCCACGGCCTGCTGCACGGCGGAGAACTTGCCGTCGAGGATCTTCATCCCGGGCGCCTTTTCCATGTCCTTGAGCAGGCCCGGCCGCAGCCCGGCCAGGACCTCGAATTTGTCGGCGACGAACTTGTCGTAGGCCGCGTCGAGGCCGCTCACCTGGACCAGGGTGGCGTTCTTGATGTTGTTCTCGAGCCACAGGCAGTAGGCCGAGCGCGCCGACACGGCGATGCGCACGCCCTTCCTGTCGACATCCGCCATCGATTTGATCGGCGAATCCACCGGCACCATGTAGGTCGCCTCGATCTCGCAATAGGCGGCGGTGAAGGAGATCTTCTGCGCGCGCTGCGGTTCGGCGCCGATGTTGCCGATGTCCCAGACATTGTTGTCGACCTGGTCGCCCAGCTCGCCCGGCGTCTTGAACGGCACGTACGAGACCGGCACGCCGAGCTTGTCGGCGATCGCGTGCGCCATGTCGGGCGACACGCCTTCGGGATTGCCGTTGGCGGCGCGGCCCGTCACCAGCAGGAAATTGGAAAGGTTGATACCGGCCCGCAGAACGCCTGTCGGGGCCAGCTCGGCTTTTGCTTTGTCGTTCATGTTGCCAGTCTATACTGCCGCAAGAGGGGAGCAAACGCGCATCATGGTTGTCGTCGAAACGGCGGACGGACGCGTCCAGGGCGTCAACGAGCGCGGCGTCGCCGCTTTCAAGGGCATTCCCTATGCCGCCCCTCCGCTCGGCGAAAGGCGGTTCCGCCCGCCGCAGAAAGTCGAACCCTGGGCTGGCGTTCGCGATGCGGGCCGCTACGGCAACATGGCGATCCAGGAAGACAATGTCTTCGGCCTGCCGCCCGACCTGCTGGCGATGGTGCCGTTGTACGGCACCGAGCCGTGCGACGAGGATTGCCTCACCCTCAACGTCTGGACATCGGGCCTTTCCGGCGCCGCGCGTCCGGTTCTGCTGTGGTGCCATGGCGGTGGCTTCCTCACGGGCTCCGGCTCGTCGCCGTGGTACGACGGCGGCAACCTCTGCCGCCTCGACGACGTCGTGGTCGTCACCTTCAATCATCGCCTGGGTGCCCTGGGCTATCTGCATCTCGAGGACATCGCCCCCGGCTTCGAGGGCGCGGGCACCGCGGGCATCCGCGATATCGTGGCCGTGCTCGAATGGGTCAAGACCAACATCGCAGCCTTCGGCGGCGATCCCGGCAACGTCACCCTCTTCGGCGAGTCGGGCGGAGGTGCGAAGGTGAGCGTGCTGATGGCGCTGCCTTCGGCCAAGGGCCTCTTCCACAAGGCGATCATTCAGAGCGGCCCGGCCGTGCAGATGGCCAACCGCGACGACGGCAGCCGCACCGCGCGGCAGTTTCTCGACGCGCTCGGCCTCGACGCGGGCCAGGCCGCAGCCTTGCGCACTCTGTCGCCGCAGAAACTTCTCGCCGCGCAGGCGGCCGTGCAGGAGAAGGTTTCGGCCGGCGCCTTCGCCGACCGGCGACGCTTCGGCTTCAATCCGGTGATCGATGGTTCGTTCTTTCCGGGCGGGCCGTTCGCGCCCGCAGCACCCGACGTCTCCGCGGACGTGCCGTTGATGATCGGCTCGAACAAGGACGAGATGACGTTGTTTCATGGCCACCGGCCCTGGGTGACGGAAGCGACGTTCGCGAACCTGGCCGACGCGCTGCAATCGTTCCTCGGCGATCGCCCGGCGGCGCCGGTGATCGCGGCCTATCGGGCGGCCCAGCCGGGAATGGATGCGGCGCAGATCGGCCTCAACATCGTGGGCGACCTCGGCGTGCGCGGCCTCTCGCTCAGCATCGCCGAGCGCAAGATGGCGCAGAAGAAGGCCGACGTTTTCGTCTACCTCTTTGCCTGGGAGACGCCGGTGCTGGGCGGCCGCTTGCGTTCCTGCCATACGCTCGAGATCCCGTTCGTGTTCGACACGGTCGAGACGGCGACACTCACCGGCAGCGATCCCGCCCGTCTCGCGCTCGGCAAGACGATGGCCAAGGCGTGGATCGCTTTTGCGCGCGACGGCAAGCCGGGCTGGCCCGCTTATTCGAAGAGCGAACGCCCCACGATGGTCTTCGACCTCGTGTCCCGCGTCGAGAACGACCCGTACAGTCCGGAGCGCAAGGTCTGGGAGGAAAAGCAATGAAGATCACCGATGTCACGCTGACGCTCTTCGCCTGGGACGACATTCCGCCCACGCAATACGGCCAGCACAGCAAATTCTCAGGGTCGAGCTCCCTCGGCCTGCTGCGCATCGTCACCGACCAGGGGCTCGAAGGGCACGCCTTCCTGGGGTCCGCCTCGAACCCGGCGACGTCGGACGGGCAGGCCCTGATCACGCATCTGAAACCCTTCCTGATGGGCCGCGACCCGATGATGCGCGAGGCGATCGTGCAGGATCTCTGGCGCAAGCAGCGCCATGCCGGCGTGCGCGCGATCGGCGCCGCGGACGTGGCCCTGTGGGATCTCGTCGGCAAGGCGATGGGCCAACCGATCCATCGGCTCCTCGGCACTTACCGGACGTCGGTGCCGGCCTATGCGAGTTCAGCGGTGTTGCCGTCGCCCGAGGCCTATGCCGAGCAGGCACTCGAGTTCAAGGAATACGGTTGGGCTGCCTACAAGATCCATCCGCCGACCCAGTGGCAGAAGGACATCAAGGTGTGCGCGGCCGTGCGCCGCGCGGTCGGCGACTACACGATCATGCTCGACTCGACCTGGGCCTACGACTTCCCCGATGCGCTGCGGGTCGGCAAGGCGGTCGAGGAAATGGGTTACTACTGGTACGAGGATCCCCTGCACGAGCAGGACATCTACAACTACGTGAAGCTGAAGCAGCAGCTCGCGATCCCGATCATGGCGACGGAATACCCGATTACCGGGCTCGAATCGTACCAGCCGTGGATCATGGAGAAGGCGACGGATTACCTGCGCGGCGACGTGGCGGTGAAGGGCGGCATCACCACGCTGGTGAAGACCGCGCATCTGGCCGAGGCCTTCCGCATGAACTACGAGGTCCATCACGGCGGCAACTCGCTGAACAACGTCGCCAACCTGCACGTGATCGCCTCGATCAAGAACACGACCTTCTTCGAGGTGCTGCTGCCTGATGGGGCGCAGAAATACGGCCTCGAGAAGGACATCGTCGTGGGCCGCGACGGCATGGTGCATGTTCCGAACGGTCCCGGCCTCGGGGCCGCGATCGACTTCAAGCTGATCGAGCGCAAGAAAATGGCGGTGCTGTCATGACGGTTCCGGTTCATCCGCTGGCGACGCCGACGGCGCCGTCGACCCTGCCGCCGTTCCCGGAGATGACCAGGCCGTCGTGGAAGGTGCCCGCGGGCGCCACCTGCACGCATGCGCATGTGATCGGCGACGGCGGCAAGTATCCCTTCGTGGCGACCCGCAGCTTCACCTCGCCGCCGGCCGGCGAGGCGGAATATCTGGCGATGCTCGACGGCCTCGGCCTGGACCGCGGCGTGCTGGTGCAGGTGAGCATGCACGGCACCGACAACAGCTACGTGGTCGACGTGCTGCGCCGTCACCCGAAGCGCCTGCGCGGTGTCGGCGTGTGCGCAGCCGACGTGTCCGACGCGGAGCTGAAGATGCTGCACGACGCGGGCGTGCGCGGGCTGCGCATCAACCTGGTGCTGGGCGGCGGCGTGGGCTTCGATGCCGTCGATCGTCTTGCCGAGCGGCTGAAGCCGATGGGCTGGCACCTGCAGTTCCTGATCGGGCCCGAGCGCCTGATAGAATTCGCGCCTCGCATTGCAAGGCTCACGCTGCCGGTCTCGATCGATCACATCGCCAGCATCCATCATAAGGGCGGCATCAGGACGCCGGCCTTCGCGGCGCTGCTCGGGCTGGTGAAGGGCGGCGCCTACGTGAAGCTCTCGGGCGCCTACCGCAACAGCGACGATCTCGACACGTACAGCGACACGATGGAGATGCCGCAGGCGCTGATCGCGGCCAATCCCGACCGCATGCTGTGGGGCACCGACTGGCCGCACGTTCATCTCTACGAGCGCATGATCAAGACCGGCCCGACGCTCGACCTGCTGGGCAAGTGGGCGCCGGACGAGAAGATCCGCCACAAGATCCTGGTCGACAATCCCGCACGGCTCTACGACTTTTGACCGACGCGATCTCGATCTACATCGACGCGGACGCCTGTCCGGTGAAGGCGGAGATCTACCGCGTGGCCGAGCGCTATAGCCTCAAGGTCTACGTCGTCAGCAACGCCTACATGAACGTGCCGCGCGACCCGCGCATCGAGCGGGTCGTGGTGAGCGACAGCTTCGATGCGGCGGACAACTGGATCGCCGAGCGGGTCGGCCCGAGCGACATCGTGGTCACCGCCGACATTCCACTCGCCGACCGGTGTCTGAAAGCGGACGCATCCGTGATCGGCAACACCGGTGTGCCGTTCACCAAGGCCTCGATCGGCATGGCGATGGCCAACCGCGAGTTGATGTCGAACCTGCGTGCGATGGGCGAGATTACCGGTGGGCCGAAGCCCATGGCCCAGCGCGACAAGTCGCGCTTCCTGTCGGCGCTCGACGAGACCATCCAGAAGCTGAAACGCAGCCAGAAATAACGTCGCGCGGGCGTGCGTCTCCAATGGACGCCGCTCCCGGCGCGGGCCAATATTCCTCCAAGTAATAAAACTGTCATATTGGGGAGGAACCAATGAAATTCGCGCGTTTGCTGGCCACGGTCGCTGCCGTCTGGCTGTCGGGAATGGCTGCCGCCCAGGCTGCCGATCCGCTGAACGTCTACACGATCTGGCCGGAGAACTACGCGCGGCCGATGTTCCAGGAGTTCGAGAAGCAGACCGGCATCAAGGTCAACTTCCTGCGCTTCTCGTCGGGCGAGGCGCTGTCGCGCGTCATCGCCGAGAAGAACAATCCGCGGGTCGACGTGCTGTTCGGCGGCCCGGTCGAGACCTTCGCGGCCGGCATCAAGGAAGGCATCTTCGAACCCTACAAGTCGCCGTCCTTCGCCAAGCTGCCGGCGCGCTTCAAGCAGGCCGACGGACAGTGGACCGCGATCGCCGACGATCCGCTGGTGTTCATGACCAACGCGGCGTTCCTCAAGACCAACAACCTGAAGCCGCCGGCGTCGTGGGACGACCTGCTGAACCCGGCCTACAAGAACATGCTACAGATGGCCGATGCCCGGACGTCGGGCACGGCAGTGACGCGCATCTTCTCGGTGCTCGAGGTCAACAAGCGCGACGAGGAGAAGACGTTCGCCTACCTGAAGAAGCTGCGCCAGAACGTGCAGGTCTATACCAAGAGCGGCGGTGGCGGCACCTTGCCGGTCGGCCTCGGTCAGGCGGGCGGCGGCATCTTCTTCATCGTCGACGCGCTCGAGACCAAGGCCAAGGGCTACGACGTCGTCGTGAGCTTCCCGAAGGAGGGCATCGGCAGCTCCGCCGAAGCCATCGCCCTGATCAAGGGCGCCAAGAACCCAGAGGCGGGCAAGAAGCTCATCGACTTCGCCACGAGTGCGGCGATGCAGTCCAAGCTTGCCGAGCACAAGGTCAACTTCGTGCCGGCCAATCCCGAAGTGAAGACCGAGGCGTCGCTTGCCGAAGTGTTGAAGGACGCCAAGATCTTCCCGATCGACGATGAATACGCCGGCGCCAACCGCAAGCGCATCGTCGAGCGCTGGGTCAAGGAAGTGCTGCCGGGCCAGTAATCGTGGCCGCAGCGTCGAGCGCCCAGTCGAGCCACTCGTGGCGCCGGGTCGCGCGCGATCCGGTGCTGCTCTCCACCATTCTGGTGGTGTGGGTCCTGCTCGCGCTGTTCGTTGTCTTCCCGCTGGTCGAATTGCTGGCGCGTGCTTTCGTCGACGAAGGCAAGGTCACGCTGGGCCCGCTGCTCGAGATCGTGAGCAACGGCGGTCACCGCACGGCGCTCGCCAATAGCCTGATCCTGGCGACGGCCGTCGGCATCGCGGGCACGGCGTTGGGCTTCCTGTTTGCCTTCACCGCCGTGCGCGCCGGGCTGGGGCGGCACTGGCTCACGCTGCTCGATGCCGTGGTGCTGCTGCCGCTGGTGTCGCCGCCGTTCACGACGTCGATCTCGATCATCTTCTCATTCGGACCGAAGGGCTTCATCAGCCACGATTTGCTCGGGTTGGGCAACGTCTCGCCTTACGGCTTCTGGAGCACCGCACTCGCCGAGACCCTGACGTATTTCCCGATCGCCTATCTCACCCTGCGGCCGATCCTCGCCGCGATCGATCCCAACCTGGAAGAGATGGCGTTCAGCCTGGGCGGCTCGCGCGGCCGCATTTTCCGCACGGTCACCTTGCCGCTCGCCGTGCCCGGCTTCGCCAACGCGTTCCTGCTGCTGTTCGCGGCATCGCTGGCCGACTTCGCGACACCGCTGATCCTGGGCGGCAACGGCTTTCCGGTCCTGCCCACGGAAGCCTATCTGCAGATCACCGGACTGTTCGACTTCAAGGGCGGCGCCGTCCTCTCGCTGGTGCTGCTGGTGCCTGCGGCATTCGTCTTCTTCCTGCAGCGCTATTGGGTCGGCCGCCGCACCTACGTCACTGTCACGGGCAAGGTGGGGCAACGCTCGCGTACGCGCGCACTGGCGCCGTGGGCGGGCGTGCTGCTGGTCGCGGGCTGCTTCGCGGTTGCGGCGCTGATCGCCTACTTTTACGGCCTTCTCGTCTACGCCTCGCTGGTCGTGGCCTTTGGCGCCAACAACAGTTTCACCCTCGCGCATTACCACGTGATCTTCACCGAGGGCCTGCCCGCGATCCGCGACACGCTGATCATCGCCGCGATCGGCATGCCGCTCGGCGGCTTCTACGGCGTGCTGGTCGGCTACCTGATCGCGCGCAAGAATTTCCCGGGACGCCGCGCCATGGAACTGGTCGCGATGATCAACTACGCCCTGCCGGGCACGATCGTCGGCATCGGCTACCTCATCGCCTTCAACGACCCGCCGATCGCGCTGACCGGCGGCGCGATGATCATCGTCGCCTGCTACGTCTTCCGCTACAGCCCGACGGGCATCCGCGCGACGGTCGCATTGCTGCAGCAGATCGACCGCAGCCTGGAAGAAGCCTCGTCGAGCCTGGGCGCCGGCAGCGGCGAGACCTTCCGCCGCGTGACCCTGCCGCTGATCGCGCCGGCCTTCTTCGCGGGCCTGGGCGTGGTCTTCATCCGCTCGATGACGGCGATCAGCGCCACGATCTTCCTGGTGTCGATCTCCTGGACGCTGATCACCGTGCGCATCCTCGAGAACATGACGGAGCTCGCGCTGGGTCCGGCCGCCGCCTTCTCCGTGTTCGTGATCGTGGTCGTCTTTATCGTCGTGGCCGCCTTGAGCGCCGTGCTGGCGCGCTTCCGGGCGCCGACGGCCGGCACCGCGGCGCGCAGTTTCCTCGGGGGTTAGGCATGGCAAAAGTCAGCATCCGGCTCTCGGGCGTTTCCAAGCGCTTCGATCACACGGTGAAGGGCGAAGTCTATGCCGTGCGCGACGTCACGCTTGCCGTCGCCGAAGGCGAGCTGCTGACCTTGTTGGGCCCCTCGGGCTGCGGCAAGTCCACGACCCTGCGCATGATCGCGGGCTTCGAGGAGCCGGACGCCGGCACGATCTCGATCGACGGCAAGGATGTGACGCACGTCCTGCCCAACCGCCGCGGCATCGGCTTCGTGTTCCAGAACTACGCGCTGTTCCCGCATCTGTCGGTGTTCGAGAACGTGGCCTATGCGCTGCGCGTCCAGGGCAAGGACGAGGCATCGATCAAACGCGACGTGACCGGCGTGCTGGGCCTGGTGGGCCTCGCCAACTACGAACGCCAGCAGCCGCACCAGATGTCGGGCGGGGAGCAGCAGCGCGTGGCGCTCGCGCGAGCGGTCGTCTTCCAACCCAAGGTGCTGCTGTTCGACGAGCCGCTCAGTAATCTCGACGCCAAGCTCCGGGTCGAGATGCGCGAGCAGATCCGATCTCTGCAGAAGCGCATCGGCATCACGACGGTCTATGTGACGCACGACCAGGAAGAGGCGATGGCGATCTCCGACCGTATCGCCGTCATGGAGCGCGGGCAGATCGTGCAGGACGGCACCGCGCCCGATCTCTACTACAAGCCGAAAACAGAGTTCGTCGCGCGCTTCATCGGCCGCACCAATCTTCTCGATGGACGTGTTCTGTCGGCGGGCGAGGTCGAGGTCGAAGGCCAGCGCCTGCCGCTGTCGACGGGTCGGCCGGTCGGATCGACGGTGCGCCTGGTCGTGCGGCCGGAAATGATCGATCTCGCCGCTGCCAATCCAGGCGAGCCGGGCACGGGCCGGGTGCTGCAGCGGACATTTCTCGGCGAGAAGACCGACTACGACATCCAGTTCGGCAACACCAGGATCCAGGCCTGCCGCAGCGACGCCTTCCGCGGCGCCGCCTTCGACGTCGGCGCCCCCGTCCGGCTGAAATTCGATCCCGCCAACATCCATCTTCTGGCATAGGAGCAAGACATGATTCCAACCCACCGCTGGCTCGCCGCCGTCGCTGCGACGGCATTTGTATCCTCCGCCGTGCCCGCATCGGCACAGGGCGTGGTGAACGTCTACTGCTCGGTGCAGGTCGAATGGTGCACCCTGGCCGCGGCCGAGTTCCAGAAGGTGTCGGGCATCAAGGTCTCGATGACCCAGAAGGGATCGGGCGAAACCATCGCCCAGCTCAAGGCCGAAGCGCAGAATCCCAAGGGCGATGTCTGGTTCGGGGGCACTGGCGATCCGCATCTGCAGGCCGCGGAGGAAAACCTGACCGAGGTCTACAAGTCGCCCAAGCTCGCGGAATTGCATCCGTGGGCGGTGAAGCAGAACACCGACTCCGGCGGCAAGACCGTGGGCATCTACGCCGGCGCGCTGGGTTACGGCTTCAACACCGAGCTTCTGGCAAAAAAGAAGGCGGCAGCGCCTGCCTGCTGGGCGGATCTCTTGAAGCCCGAGTTCAAAGGCGAGATCCAGATGGCCAATCCCAACTCGTCCGGCACGGCCTATGTCGCGATCGCCACACTTGTGCAGTTGATGGGCGAGGAAAAGGCCTTCGACTATCTCAAGAAACTGCACCAGAACATCAACGCCTATACCCGCTCGGGCACGGCGCCGATGAAGGCGGTGGCGCGCGGCGAGACCAGCGTCAGCATCTCCTTCGTCCATGACGGCGTGACGGAAGCGCTCGCGGGATTCCCGGTGAAGACCGCGACGCCGTGTGAGGGTACCGGCTACGAGATCGGTTCGATGAGCATCGTCAAGGGCGCGCGCAACCTCGCCAATGCCAAGAAGTTCTACGACTGGGCGCTGACGCCCGAGGCACAGAAGCTCGAAGCCCAGGCCAAGCAGTTCCAGGTGCCGTCCAACAAGGCGACGCCGGTGCCGCCGGAGGCGCCCAAGTTCGCCGACATGAAGCTGATCGATTACGACCAGGCGAAGTACGGCAAGTCGTCCGAGCGCAAGCGCCTGATCCAGCGCTGGGACACCGAAGTGGGCAACCTGCCCAAGCCCTGATGCCATGAACGGCCGGGCAGCCCTTCTCTGGTCGTTGGCGGGCCTGCTCGGCGCGATGGCATTGCCGTGGTACGCGCTCCAGGAAGGGCTCGGCACCGGGGCCTGGCTGTCCGGCCTGTGGTCGTCCGAGGACTATGCCGATGGCGTGGCGCAGATGGCGGTCCACGGTCGATGGTGGCTGGCGCCGGTGTTCGCGGCCTTGCTGTGGTGCCTCGTCATCGCGGTCCTTCCGTTGAAGGCCGAGCGTCGCGGCATGTTGCTCGCGGGCGGCGCGGCGGCGGGCATCGTCCTGTTCGGGCTGCAGGCGTTCGCGGTCGGCCTGCGTGGCTGGACGGCGGGATGGCTGGTCGCGCTGTTCGGCGAGATGGAGCAACATCAGGTGGGGATCGGCGCGGGCGCCACGCTGGTCCTGACCGCTTTGTTGTCGCTGCTGGCGATTGGCCTTGCCCTGCGCGGCGCGTTCGGCGGCGACGGATTCGTGGCCGGTGCGATGACCGCGGTGACGGCCTCGATCCTGCTCTTCACGGCCTGGCCGATCCTGCACATCCTGGCGCAGGCCTTCCAGAATGGCGACGGCGCCTGGCAGCCGTTGCTGGCCGTGCAGCGGCTGGCGGAAGCCAAGATCTGGAGCCTGCGCTGCCTGTGGGGTGGCGGCGGCTGCGGGGTGTTCTGGAACACGCTTGTATTGGCCCTGTGCTGCGGCATCGGCTCGACCGCGTTGGGCTTGGCATTCGCGCTGATCGCCACGCGCACTGATTTCCGTTTCAAGAAGACGCTGCGCGTGCTGACGGTGCTGCCGATCATCACGCCGCCGTTCGTGATCGGCCTGGCCCTGATCCTCGTGTTCGGCCGCTCGGGGCTTGTAAATCAGTTCCTCGACTGGGGTTTCGGCGTCGCCTCGACGCGCTGGATCTACGGTTTCCCCGGCGTTTTCCTGGCCCAACTCTTCGCCTTCACGCCGGTCGCCTTCCTCGTGCTGATCGGCGTGGTCGAGGGCGTGAGCCCGACCCTGGAGGAGGCCTCGCAGACCTTGCGCGCGAACCGCTGGGACACGTTCGTGACCGTGTCGCTGCCCCTGATGCGCCCGGGTCTCGCCAACGCGTTCCTGGTGGGCTTTATCGAGAGCATCGCGGACTTCGGCAATCCGATCGTGCTGGGCGGCGACTTCGGCGTGCTGTCGACAGAGATCTATTTCGCGGTTGTCGGCGCGCAGCTCGACTACGGACGCGCCGCCGCGCTGGCGCTCGTACTGCTCAGCCTGGCGCTCGGCGCCTTCTTCCTCCAGCGCCTTGTCGTCGGCACCCGCTCGTACGCGACGATCTCGGGCAAGGGCGACTCCGGCCTGCCCACTCCCTTGCCGAAGGCCGCGCGCCGCGCCGCGCAGTGGGTTGCGCTGCCGTGGGCCGGCTTCACCATGATTCTCTACGGCTTCGTCTTCGTCGGCGGGTTTGTGAAGATCTGGGGCCGCGACTACACGCCGACGCTCGGCCACTACGCCAAGGCTTTCGCGATCGAACGTACGCCGGAAGGCTTGATCTGGTCGGGCGCGGCCTGGAACTCCTTCTGGACCACCGTGGAACTGGCCGCGATCGCGGCCCCGATCACGGCGGGGCTCGGCCTGCTGGCGGCGTGGCTCATGGTGCGCCAGCGCTTCGCCGGCCGCGGCGCGCTCGAGTTCGCGACCATGCTCTCTTTTGCCGTGCCCGGTACGGTGATCGGCGTGGCCTATGTCTTCGCCTTCAACGTGCCGCCGCTCGAGATCACAGGTACGGCGATGATCATCGTGCTCTGCTTCGTGTTCCGGAACATGACCGTGGGCCTGCGCGCCGGCATGGCGGCGATGAGCCAGATCGATCGCAGCCTGGACGAGGCCTCGGCCACCCTGCGCGGACGGGCACCGCAGACGCTTTTCTATGTCGTGATGCCGCTGTTGCGGCCGGCCATCGTTGGCGCGCTGGTCTACGGTTTCGTGCGCGCGGTCACGACGGTGAGCGCCGTGGTGTTCCTCGTGACCGCCGAATACGATCTCGCCACGACCTATATCATCCTGCGCGTCATCAATGGCGACTACGGCCTCGCCATTGCCTACAGCTGCGCGCTGATTGTGCTGATGCTGGCGGCGATCGTGCTGATCCAGCTGCTGGTCGGCAGCCGCCGACTCGGAAGGCGCGCGCCGTTGATCCAGGGAGTGCGCGCATGAGTGTCCGGTTCACCAACGTGGTCAAGCGCTACGGCGCGACGCCTGCCGTCGCGGGGATCAGCTTCATCGTCGAGAGCGGTACCTTGGTGACGCTGCTGGGGCCCTCGGGCTGCGGCAAGACCACGACCCTGCGCATGATCGCCGGGCTCGAACTGCCGAGCGAGGGGCGCATCGAGATCGCGGGCCGTGACGTCACCAACCTCTCGGCGACAGAGCGCGACGTCAGCATGGTGTTCCAGTCCTATGCCTTGTTCCCGCACATGAGCGTGCTCGAGAACGTGGCCTATGGCCTGCGCCGCTCGGGCGTGGCGGGCGCCGAGGCGACGCAGCGCGCGCTGGAGGGACTGGCCCAGGTCGGCCTCGAAGGCTACGGCCAGCGCCAGCCGTCGGAACTCTCGGGCGGCCAGCAGCAACGCGTGGCCGTGGCGCGGGCGCTGGTGCTGAAGCCGTCGGTCCTGCTGTTCGACGAGCCGCTCAGCAATCTCGACGCGCGCCTGCGGCGGCAGATGCGCGAGGAGATCCGCGAGCTGCAGCAGCGGCTCAGCCTCACCGTGGTCTATGTCACGCACGACCAGCAGGAGGCGATGGCGGTGTCCGACCGCATCATCGTGATGAACGCGGGCCGCATCGAGCAGGAGGGCAGCCCGCGCGATCTCTACGAGCGGCCGGCCACGCCGTTCCTGGCGCGCTTCATGGGCGAGTCCAATCCGG
Organism: Enhydrobacter aerosaccus; assembly: GCA_903915535.1. Lineage (GTDB taxonomy): Bacteria > Pseudomonadota > Alphaproteobacteria > Reyranellales > Reyranellaceae > Reyranella > Reyranella aerosaccus_C. Next base: position 48,894 of record CAIWTJ010000052.1, on the reverse strand, counting down.
CCAAGGGGCAGGTCCGCCGCCTCGATAGGGCCCGCGTGATCGTGCGGCTGGGATCGACCGAGATCGAGGTGGGGGATTCATCGGCGAAGGAGGGCGCCGCCACCGTGGCGGTGCGGCCCGAGGCGATCACCGTCGAGGCGGCGCCGGGGCCCGCGAACGCGCTGCCGGGCACCATCGCCAAGGCCAGCTATCTCGGCACGCACATGGAATATTCGATCGACACGGCGGCGGGCACGCTGTTCGCGACCTGCCCACGAGTAGAGCGGCCGTTGCCGGTGGGGGCCTCCGTGGCCCTCGTGCTGGCGCCGCGCGGCGTGATCGTGGTCGGTGTCTGAAACTGCAGTGAAGATTCACTGCATTTCCCCCGCCGCGTGAAAAGAGGGGGTGGCGGAATCCGGTACAAAGGGCCCAAAAGCCTTATGCCATAGGCATCGGAGGTGTCCCGGGATTTCGGTGCACACACGTGTCAACTTTTACTCCGCGGTGATGTGGGCCGCCTCGATGACCTTCTTCCAGCGCGCACGGTCGGCCTGGATCTTCCGCTTCATCTCCTCGGCCGTGCCGCCGATCGGCTGGAAGCCCAGGGAGACGAGTTTCTCGATGAACGCCTTGTCCTTCAGGATCCTGTTCACCTCGGCGTTCAGCCGGTCGGCGATCGGCTGCGGCAGACCGGCGGGGGCGCCGAGGCCGAACCAGTTGTCGGCGCTGTAGCCCGGCAGCGACTCCACGACCGTCGGCAGGCCGGGAATGAGCGGCGAGGGCGGCACGCTGGTGAAGGCGATCGGCCGGACCGCGCCCGAGCGCACGTGCTGGATGATTTCGGCCAGGTTGCCGAACATCATGTCGACCCGGCCGGCCACGATCTCGGCGATGGCGGGCGGGCCACCGCGGAACGGCACGTGCAGCATGTCGATGCCGGCGAGATAGGCGAACTCCGCCGCCCACAGGTGATAGGAACCGCCGATGCCGGAAGAGCCGTAGGTGAGCTTGCCGGGGTTCTTCTTGGCGTAGTCGATGATGTCGGTGACGGTCTTGAACGGCAGGTTCGGGTTCACGTAGATCAGGTTGTCGAGGCCCGCGATGTTGACGATCGGCAGCAGCTCCTTGTCGGGATCGTAGCCCAGCCTGGCGTTGGGCATGACGACCGAGCTCGCGCCCATGTTCATCGTGTATTCGAGCAGGGTGTAGCCGTCGGGTGCCGCGGCGGCGACGCTCTGGGCCGCGATCGCGCCGGTGGCGCCGGTGCGATTCTCGACGATGACCTGCTGGCCCAGCGCCTCGGTCAGCCGCTCGGCCACGAGACGGGCCAGGATGTCGGCCCCGCCGCCGGCGGGATAGCCGTTGATCAGCTTGATCGGCTTGGTGGGCCAGCTTTGCGCGCCGGCCGGCAATACGCCCGCCAGGAGGGTGATGAACGCGATGAAAAACGCGATTACTTGTCGAGCCATACATCCTCGAATCGGAAGCCGTTGTAGACGCTGTTCACCTGCGGCACGTAATCCTTCACGTAGGGCTGCATGCAGGTCGCGGCGCGGTTCCACATGATGATCGGCCGCGCGCCGTCCTCGAGCAGTTTCCTGTCGATCTCCCAGACGATCTTCTTCCGCTTCTCGAGATCCTTCTCCTGGCTCTGCACGTCGAACAGCTTCTCGATCTCGGGATTGCAGTAGCCGGTATAGTTGCGCTCCGACTTGCAGGCGAAGTTCTCGTAGTAGTTCTGGTCGGGATCGTCGACGCCGTTGCCCGTTGTATTGAGGCCGACCTGATAGTCCTTGCGCCCGATCTTGGGATACCACTGCGCCGTCTCGATGATCTCGACGTCGGCATCGATCCAGATCTCCTTGAGCTGGCCCGCCAGGATCACGGCGGGATCCTTGTAGAGCGAGATGCCGCGGGTCGCGATCTTGAGCTTGAGGTGCTTGTCGGGCCCGTAGCCTGCCTTCTTCATCAGCGCGCGCGCTTCCTCGCGCTTCTTCGCGACGTCCGGACCGTATTCCGGGATCGAGCGGTACATCTCCTCCGGCATGCCCCAGACGCCGTCCTTCGGCGGCTGCATGACGCCGCCTTCCTGTGCGTCGCCCTGGTTGATGATATCGATGAAGGCCTTGCGGTCCATCGCGAGCTGCAGGGCGCGGCGCAGGTCGGCATTGTCGAACGGCGGTGCGTCGCGATTGAGGATCAGGTTGGTGCTGTTGTTCATCGAAGTGACAACGCAGTTCAGGTCCGGCTTCTGCTGCTTGAGGTCCTTCAGCAGCGGGATCGTCACCTCCCAGGGGTAGACGATGTCGAAGCGGCCGGAGACGAAGCTCAGCATCGCCGTGCCGCGGTTGGGCACGATGGTGAATTCGATGCCGTCGAGATAGGGCCGGCCCTTCTTCCAGTAGTCCTTGTTCTTCGTGAGCTTGATGCCTTCGTTCTGCTTGAACTCGACGAACTTGAAGGGGCCTGTACCGATCGGCTTGGTGCGCATCTGTGCCGCCGGGACGTGGCAGGCATAGATCGGCGAATAGCCCGACGCGAGCAGGGTCAGCATCGAGGGCTGCGGGCGCTTGAGGTGCACCGTCGCCTGAAGCTCGCTGTCGGCCGTCACGCTGTCGACATTGTGATACCAGTAGATGCGCGGATTGCGGCGCAGCTTGTTCTCGCCCTTGCCCATCAGCATGTCGAAGGTGCAGACGACGTCCTTGGCGGTGAACGGCTTGCCGTCATGCCACGTGACGCCCTCCTGCAGCTTGAACGTCAGGTCGCGGCCGTCGGCGCTCCAGCTCCACGACTTGGCGAGGTCGGGAACGACGTCGTCGGGGCTGTTCTGCGGCTTGTTCTGGTCGAAGATCACCAGGTTGTTCATCACCGACATCATCGGGATGACCGTCGAGTTGGTCGCTTCCTCGTGGATCGACAGGCTGGGCGGATTGTCGCGATGATACATCTTGAGGATGCCGCCCGGCTTCTGCGCGAGCGCCGCGCCGGTGGAGCAGACGAGTGACGCCACCATGGCGCCCGCGAGGACGATGGACCGCATTGCTTTCCTCCCTGTGCGCGCCGCAATCAAAGTCGCGACGTCGTTCGTGGGATATTCTACATTGCCGCCGCACAAGCGACAGGCTCAAATCGGGTCCGCACCGCAAACCGGGAGAATTGCATGACGATGTCGAGACTGCGCTGGGTTCTGACGCTGGCGTCACTCGTTTGCGCGTTCGGCATCGCGGGCACCGCCCAGGCGCAGAAGAAAGTTGTCGTCTATTCGGCCAACGACAGCACGCTGAACGATCTCGTGTTCGCGGCCTTCGCCAAGGAAACCGGCATCACGGTCGAGCCGGTTGCGGCCGGATCGGGCGTGCTGGTGCGCCGCCTGCAGTCCGAGAAGGCACGGCCGCAGGGCGACATCATCTGGGGCGTGGCGCGCTCGCTGCTCGAGACCAACAAGAGCTTCTTCGAGGCCTATGCGTCGAAGAACAAGGACGCGACGCCGGCCGAATACCGCGAGCCGGGCGATCTGTGGATCGGCAACAACCTCCACCTGCTCGTGCTTCTGCAAAACACCAAGCTGGTGCCGGAGACCGAAGGCCCCAAGAGCTGGGCCGATCTTCTCGACCCCAAGTGGAAGGGCAAGATCGCCTTCACCGATCCCGCCAACTCGGGCTCGGCCTACCAGACCGTCACCATGCTGGTCGACATGTGGGGCGGCGGCGAGGCGGGCTGGAAGAAGGTGGGCCAGCTCTTCAAGAACATGAAGGTGCTGAACCGCTCGTCGCTTGTGTTCCAGGGCGTCGGCAACGGCGAGTATCCGCTGGGCATCTCGCTCGAATATGCCGGCCCGCTGTGGGCCTCCAACGGCGCGCCGGTGAAGGTGATCTATCCCGCCGACGGCACGACTGCCTCGATGGAGGGAGTGGGCATCATCAAGGGCGGACCGAACACGGACAACGCCAAGGTCTTCGTCGACTACATCAACCGCAAGGATACGCGCGAGATGATCCTGAAGGCGACGTTCCGCCGCCCGACGCGCAGCGACCTCGATCTCAGCAAGCTGCCGGGCGGTCTGCCGCCGCTCTCGTCGGTCAAGCTGGTGCCCTACGACGAGCAGAAGTGGACCGACGCGCGCGCCAAGACCATGGAGCAGATCAAGGACGTGCTTCAGGAGTCGCGCTGACGTGAGCTGGCCCACATGAGCGGCCCCACATGAGCGGCATCGTCATTGCGGGCGTGAGCCGGATCTTCGGGACCGTCCGCGCCGTCGACAACATCACCCTGACGGTCGCGCAGGGCGAATTCTTCACCCTGTTGGGCCCGTCGGGCTGCGGCAAGACCACCCTGCTGCGCATGATCGCGGGCTTCAGCGATCTCGACGGCGGCGAGATAAGCATCGGCGGTCAACGCATCGACAAACTCGCGGCGCACCGCCGCGACATCGGCATGGTGTTCCAGAACTATGCGGTGTTTCCGAATCTGTCGGTCGCGGGCAACGTCGCCTATGGCCTGAAGGCGCGGCGGGTGCCGCCGCCCGAGATCGCGGCGCGTGTCGAGGAGGCGCTCTCGCTGGTCCAGCTCTCGGGCTTCGGCGACCGCCAGCCGCACCAGCTTTCGGGTGGCCAGCTCCAGAGGGTGGCGATCGCGCGCGCACTGGTGATCCGCCCTCAGGTGCTGCTGTTCGACGAGCCGCTCAGCAACCTGGATGCGCGCCTGCGGGTCAGCATGCGCGGCGAGATCCGCGCGCTGCAGAAGTCGCTGGGCATCACGGCGATCTACGTGACGCACGACCAGGAAGAGGCGATGTCGGTCTCCGACCGAATCGCGATGATGAACGCCGGCCGCCTCGAACAGGTCGGCGCGCCGGTCGAGATCTACCGCAAGCCCGCGACACGCTTCGCGGCGGAGTTCATGGGCACGACCAACCTGGTCGAGGCGCGCATGCTGGGGCTCGCGGCGCCGGTCTCGGTCTCGCTGCGGCCCGAAGCGCTGCGCTTCGCCGAGGAGGCGCCGGCGGACTGGCCGCGCCTTTCCTGCGTCGTAGAAAGCCTCGAGATGCTGGGCCCGATCACGCGCCTCGACGCGCGGCTGGCCAACGGCACGACCGTGCGCATGGCGACGCTCGATACGCCCTCGCTCAGCGTGCAGGCCGGGCAGGCGGTGACGCTCGCCTACGATCCCGCGCGCCTCACGGTAGTCGCGTGAGCCTCGCGATCCCGTACCGGCAGCGGCTGCCGCTCGGGATCGCGGCGCTGGCTTTCGCGTTCCTGGGGCTGTTCCTGCTCCTGCCGCTGTTCCAGGTCTTCAGCGCGAGCTTCCTCGATTCCGAAGGCACGGCGCTCACCTTCGCCAACTACACCAAGATGCTGGGTCGGCCGTTCTATCGCACGGCCATCGTCAACACGCTCGAGATCGGCGCGGCCGCAACGATCATCACGACCGTGCTCGCGGTGCCGCTCGCCTTCGCACTGGCGCGGCTGCCGATCCCGGGAAAATCGGCGATTCTTGCCATGGCGTCGCTGCCGCTGATCCTTCCCTCGTTCGTGAGCGCCTATGCGCTGGTCCTCCTGCTCGGCCGCTCCGGCATCGTGACGCAGTGGCTGCAGGCGCACGGTGTGGCCTTCACCTCGATCTACGGGGCGGGCGGCATCGTGACGGTCTACGCGCTCACGCTCTACCCCTACGTGCTGCTGCCCACGGTCGCGGCCTTCAAGGCGGTCGACGTGTCGATGGAAGAAGCCGCGCAAAATCTCGGCTCCTCGCCCGCGCGCACGGTCTGGACGGTGACCCTGCCGATCGTGATGCCGGCGATCCTTGCGGGAGGGCTGCTGGTGCTGATCGAGACGCTGGAAAATTTCGGCGTGCCCTTCGTGCTGGCCGAGGACATGCCGATCTTCGCGGTCGAGGCGTTCAAGCTCTTCATCGGCGAGACCGCACCCAATCCCTCGTCGGCCGGCGTGCTGGGCGTGCTGCTGATCCTGACGACGGCCGCGGTACTGCTGGTCCAGCGCCGCTTCCTGGGCGCGCGCCGCTTCGCGACCAATGCCCGCCAGGCGCCGCCGCAGCTCAAGATTGGCCGGGGCCTTCAGGCGCTGGCCACCTTCTATTGCTGGGCGGTCGTGATCCTGGCCCTGGTGCCGTTCTTCTCGATCGTCGTGCTGTCGTTCCTCGAGTTCCGTGGCCCGGTGCTGCATCCGCACTTCAGCCTCGAGAATTTCAGCGTGCTGTTCGGGCGCCATGTGCGGCCGCTGCTCAACACCCTCATCTTCGCCACGGCGGCGTCACTTTTCGTCACGATCATCGGCGTGCCGGTCGGTTACGTCGTGACGCGCTATCGCTCGGGCGTGGCGAGCCTGCTCGACGTCGTGGCGACCCTGCCGTTCGCGGTGGCCGGCACCGTGCTCGCCATCGGATTTATCGTCTCCTTCAACTCCGGTCCGCTGATTCTGACCGGGGGGCCGTTGATCCTCGTGCTGGCCTATACCGTGCGAAAGGTGCCGTTCGCGGTTCGGTCGGCCAGCGCCATCGTCCACCAGATCGACGCCTCGCTGGAGGAGGCCTCGATCAGCCTCGGCCGCTCGCCGTTGCAGACTTTCCTGAGGATCGTCGTGCCGCTGATGCTGGGGGGCATCCTGAGCGGCCTGGTGCTGAGCTGGGTCACTGTGGCTTCGGAACTTTCGGCCACGGTTGTGCTTTATAGTGGGCCCTGGAGCACCCTCACGGTGGTCATGTTCCAGGCGCTGGAGAGCGGCGGGGCCGGGATTGCCACGGCGGCGGCCTCTTTCCTCATTGTGGTGAGCCTGCTGCCGATCGTTTTCCTCTATAGGCTGGTGCGCCGCTACGAATTGTCCTGAAGGGTATCGATGACACGCACGCGTATTCGCTGGCTGGAGATCGGTCTGATCGCGGTCGCGGTAATGGGCGGAATCGTTGCCCTGTTGTCGAGCGTGCCCGGACTGGTCAATGTCGAGGCCTACAAGCCCGGCCTGATCCAGGCGGTACGCGATGCCACTGGCCGCGAGCTGGTGATCGACGGGCCGATGCGCCTGCGCATGTTCCCGGTGCCGGGCGTGGGTGCGGGTACCGTGCGCTTCGCCAACGCCGTGGGCGCCACGGGTGCGCAGATGATCGACGTACGCTGGGTTTCCGTGCGTCCGTCCTGGAGTGCGCTGCTCAAGGGGAAAGTCGAGGTCGGCACGCTCACGCTCTACCAGCCCACGATCGTGCTCGAGACCGACGCGAAGGGAATCCCGAACTGGGAATTCGGGCCCGGCGAGAATGCGCAACAGGCCGAGGGAGCGCCCAGTGGTGGCTTTCATCTCGCTATCGGCCGCCTGCAGATCGTGCGGGGCACGATCACCTACACCAATCCCGAGACCAAATCGGTGTTCAAGGCCGAAAACGTGAATGCGGGCGCCACGGTGCGCTCCTTCGAGGGACCCTTCGAGATCGACGGGGACGCCACCGTGAACGGTGTGCCGCTCAAGCTCGACGTGGCGGTGGGGGAGAACACGCCGTCGGGCCATCGCGCGCGGCTCAACCTCAAGGTCTCGAGCGGCGAACTCGACTTCAGGGGCGGCATCGCGGGGGTCAAGCTCGACACGAAGATCCAGGGCCATGTTTCCCTGAAGACCGGCGTGTTGAGCGATTTCGTGACCGCGGTGTCCGGTGCCATCGGTGTCGCCAGACCGGCCTTCGACACTTCCGGCGCCGGCCGCTTTTCCTTCGAGGGCGATATCGATACCGGCCCCGATCACCTGGCGGCCACGGCCTTCGACATGTCGATGGGCAAGGACGACGCCAAGGGCAGCGTGAAGCTCACACTGGGCGCCCATCCTGCCGTGAGCGGAAAACTGGCGCTCACCCGCCTCGACATCGGCAAATGGGTGAAGATCTTCGCCCGGCCGATAGATTTCGCGGCCGATCCGGTGAAGGCCGTCGCCACGGCGCCGACACCGGAGGCCGCCGCCGCAAAAGCGGCAACGGCGGTGGTCGGGCCGTCGCCCTGGTCGGCCATCGATGCCGATCTCAACCTGCAGATTGCCGAGGCGATCTACAACAACGACACCATCCGCGATCTGTCGGCTGTCTTTGCCATGCGCAAGGGCGTGGCGACCGTACCCCAGCTCAGGGCTGCGCTGCCGGGCGCCATGACGATCGATGTCGATGCGGCCAAGGGCACGCTCAGGGCGGCGGGCCCGCATCTACGCGAGACCTTCCGCTGGCTGGGCGTCGACATCTCGGGCATTCCGCCCGGGCGGCTCGAGAAGCTGGCGATCGACGGAAAGCTCGCGACCAAGGCCGGCGCGCTCGATCTGAGCGACGGCACCTTCTTGCTCGACGATGTGCCCGGCACCATCGCCGGCATGCTGTCCCTCAAGGTTCCGTTCAGTGCCGCGCTCAACGTCGGCATGGAGAAGTTCAACCTCGACGACTACATCCCGAAATCGCTCGTGCCCGCGGAATCCGACCCGCCTCCGTCGGCGGCGGCGGCGAGCACGGCCAGGATGCCGGCGGACATTCCCAAGGATGCCCCGAGCCTCGGCCTCAAGCTCGACATCCGCAAGCTCGTCTATCGCGGCCAGACGATGACCGGCGTGACGGGCGGTGCCACGCTGACCAGCGACCTGCTGAAGCTGCAGGACCTGCGAGTGGCCAATCTGCTGGGCGCCAAGCTCGGATTGAACGGCCTGGTGGCCGATTACGGCGCCGCACCGCGCTTCGACCTCTCCTTCACGGTCGCTGCGCCCGACACCGACAAGCTGCTCGACTACGCGGGTCTCCCGAAATTCATGAACGGCACGATCGGGCCCGGCACGGCCAGCGGCGCCGCGGCCGGCACGCGCGAGTCGGTGGCCCTGCGCGATGTCGCGGTGCACGTGCTCGATACCGATGCGCGGATCGCCGGCACGCTGGGCTTCGCCGATCCCGTGCCGTTCGATTTCCGGACGTTCCACCTGCAGACGGCGGATGCCGGCAAGTTCGTCTCGGTGGCCAGCGGGCACGCGACCGGCAGCCTCGGGCCGCTCACGGCGAGCGGTGCGCTCAAGGGCAACTCCGATCGCGCGGCGTTCACCGGCGACCTGGCGATTCGCGGCAGCGACATGAACGGCACCCTCGACGCCACCCTCGGCAAGCGGCCGAAGCTGGCGGCCAGGTTGAACGTGCCGAAGACGCTGGATATCGACGCCTTGCTCGGCATCGAGGACGACTCGGCGCCCGCGCCGCTTTCGCCCGACGAGGCGCCGTCCGAAGTGCGTCACGCCCAGCCGGCACGCAAGGCGACGCCCAAGCCGATCAATCTGACGGCGATCCGCTCGTTCGATGCGACCCTGATCATCTCGGCCAAGGCGATGTCGATGGCGGCGTTGACGGTCGACTATGCCGATCTCGACGCCACGCTCGCCCGCGGCGTGTTCAAGATCAACAAGCTGACCGGACAGTTCTACAAGGGCGCGGTCGATTTCGCGGGCGTGATCGACGCGTCGGGCCCGGCGCTCGGCGTCGACGCTCATGGCTCTCTTCTCGGAATCCATGTCGACGAACTGCTGCGCGGCACGGTGGGCGACAATGGCTTTGGCACGTCATCCCGCCGTATCACCGTCGACGGCAAGCTCGACGCGCGCGGCATCCGCCTCACGGGCAAGGGCGCCTCGGCGGCGGAGCTGCGCGAAAGCCTGTCGACCGCCACGACGGTGAGCGGCACCGTGCGCGCCGGCATGTCCGGCGGCGCGCAGTCGTTCGCGCAATTCGCGACGGGCCTCGGCAGCATCTTCAGCGACACCTTGGCTTTCGACCGGGCCATCCTGTCGGGCTTCATCAATCACGAGAACACGATTGCGGGCGGTGTGGTTCTGGGCGGCGGTACGATCGTCCTGCAGGATCAGACCGTGCAAGGGGCCGGCGCGACCGCGGTCATCTCCGGACAGAACCGCATGGCCGACGGCACGACGAATACGACGATCAGCGTGACCACCGGCAATCGCCAGTACGTGGCCAAGGTCACCGGCAAGCTCTCGTCGCCGGATATTTCAGCCGAATCGAAGTAGCGGCACAACCTCATCCTGAGAAGCGGCCCGAAGGGCTGCGTCTCGAAGGATGGGAACGAGCACCTTGTCTCGAGCACCTTGTCTGTTGCCCATCCTTCGAGACGGCGCTGCGCGCCTCCTCAGGATGAGGACGGTGGGTTGGCGGCGGTTAGGCCGCCTGGTTCTTGAGGATGCCCCAGGCGTGGCTGAAGGCCTTGGCCATCTCCTCGGGCGGCTGGGCGCCGGAGAACAGCACGTGGCCCTGCAGCGCGAAGCTCGGCACGCCCTGGATGCCGGCGTTGCGGGCCATCTGGTCGCCGCCCAGCACTTCGCGGCGATGCTCCTCGCTCTTCAGCATCTTGAACACGGCATCGGGATCGAGGCCGCCCGCGCCGCCGACGCCGGCCAGGATCTCGGGGTCGCCGATGTCCGCGCCCTCGCAGAAGTAGGCCTTGAACAGCGCCTCGACGACGGCGTCCTGCACGCCTTCCTGTCCGGCCATGCGGATCAGGCGATGGGAATTCACGGTGTTGGGCGTGCGCGTCAGCCGGTCGAGATGGAACTCGAGACCCACGGTCGCGGCGGTGGCGGTAATGCGTTCGTCGATCGCCTTGGCCTTCTCCGGCCCGCCGAACTTGGCCTCGCGATAGGCTTTGCGTTCGACGCCCTCGGCCGGCATGTCCGGATTGAGCTGGAAGGGATGCCACATCACGCTGAAGTGAAGCCCTTCGGCGGCCAGAATCTTCAGCGCGCCTTCGAGGTTGCGCTTGCCGATGTAGCACCATGGGCAGATCGAGTCGGAAATCACGTCGATGCGGGCGACGGGCGCGATTGTATCCATGGCATTTCCTTTCCCGAGAGTTCGTCTAGCCTATACCTCTGATCCCACCCGAACAACGAGGCCATCCCGATGGAAAAGCCCAAGTACACCTCCGCCCTGATCGTGGGCACCGGCCCCGGCCTCAGCGCCTCGCTGGCCCGGCTGTTCGCCAAGAACGGCCTCAAGGTTTCGATCGCCTCGCGCACCACGGACAAACTGGCGGCGCTCGCCCAGGAGACGGGCGCGCAGGTTCACAAGTGCAACGCCGCCGATGCGAAGGACGTTGCGGCCCTCTTCGACGCGGTCGAGGCGGGGTCGGGCGCCCCCGACATCGTGGTCTACAACGCGAGCTCGCGTGTGCGCGGCTCGATCGTCGACCTGCCCCCCGAAGACGTGAAACGCGCGATCGAGATCAGCGCCTTCGGCGCCTTCCTGGTGTCGCAGCAGGCCGCCAAACGCATGGTGCCCAAAGGCCACGGCGCGATCCTGCTCTCGGGCGCGACCGCCGGCGTGAAGGGCTTTGCCTTGTCGGCAACCTTCGCGATGGGCAAGTTCGCACTGCGTGGCCTCGCGCAATCGATGGCGCGCGAGCTCAGTCCCAAGGGTGTGCACGTGGCGCACTTCGTGATCGACGGCGGCATTCGGAGCGCCGCGCGTCCCGTCCCGGCCGACGCGCCGGACAGCCTGCTCGATCCCGACGCCATCGCCGAGGTCTACTGGAGCACCTTGATGCAGCACCGCAGCGCCTGGAGCTGGGAAGTGGAGGTGCGGCCGTGGGTCGAGAAGTTCTAGCCGCAGCACTGTTCGTCTTCGCCGCGCTCGCGCCGGCCGAGGCTATGGACATGAAAGTCGAGGGCGACACAGTCACCCTGTCGGGTTCGGTCGTCGGCTCCGAATGCGCCGATCTCGAGACACTGCTATCGCAGAACGCGATCAAGCGCGTCGTGCTCACCAACTCCGGCGGCGGCGATGCGCGGGCGGGCTACTGCGTCGGCGACCTGGTCCGCGCGCGCGGGCTCGCGACCATGATCCGCGGCCGCTGCGCCTCCTCCTGCTCGCGCATGTGGCTGGGCGGTGTCGAGCGCACGCTGGACGGGCCGACTTCGCGGGTCGGGCTGCACGGCAACTACGCGAGCGGCGGCGGTCTGTTGCCGGAAGCACCGCAGAAGCTGCGCGACTGGATCGTCCATCGTGTGCCCGATGTCGACCGGACGCTGATGGAGAAGTGGATCCACCTGCCGAGCAACAAGTGGATGATGTATTTCTACAACGACAAGGCCGAGCTCTGCCAAAGCGGCGCCTGCACGCCGGTCGGGGGCCGCACGGCGCGCAACGCGGGTCTCACGACGCAGTAGGCGCGGAAAATGTCCGCGGGCGCTTCCGAGAGTGCCAATGGCAGCGCCGGCCAACCTCCAGCCGTTCCAAGCGGGTCAACGTTTTATCGCCAGTAACGACCGTAATAGGGGATTCCGACTCATGCGCCTAGGAATGATCGCACAAGGAGACATCCATGGGCATCTTTTCACCTATCGCCAAACGCAACGCCTATGTCCCGCCATCCGATGCGGCAGCATCGCCGACCCTGCTGACGGGCCGCGATCCGAATCTGATCCAGGTCTCGGGCGGCAGCGACCCGGCCGCTTCGAACGACGACGTGCAAGGCGCACGGCAAAAGCCGGCGCAAAGCGTGCCATCGGACACGGCAAGCCTCGCGGGACGTGATCCATCGAAGATGTATCTGAAGTTCAACGGCCGCGCGCTCAGCCTGTACGACGGCGACAACGTCGTGGCGCAGTGGCCGGGCGTGTCGGGACGCGAGAATTTCGGCAGCGGCAAGGATCAGGAGAAGGTGAATGTTGGTCCGATGCCCGAGGGCACGTACGACATCAAGCAAAGCCGCTACCAGTCGATTGATCCTCTCAGCGCCGCGCAAGGCGCCATGGTCTTGGTCAATAAGGACTGGAGCGGAAAATGGCCTGGATCCCTTTATAGCTGGGGCTCGGAAAGAGTGTGGGCCGATCCGACGAAAGAGACCGTCGAAAATGGCCTCACTTTCGGCCGGAAAGATATGGCGATTCACGGTGGGTGGGTGCCCGGCTCGGCGGGATGCATCGACCTGACCGGCAATATGTCGAGCTTTGCCAAGACTTTCAAATCTCTCGGCCGCGACCTGAAGTTGTATGTCGACTATAGCAAGATACCGCCATGACATCGCCAAAATTTCCCATGAAAGACGAGGGATGACGGAAGCGATGATGCGGGACGAAAAAGACCACCAGGCTCCCCGGAAAGGCTGGCGCTCACTCGCCTACTGGTTGCTTCTTGCCTACTTTCTCTTGCATATCGGCTCCAGCGCTCTCGTCGTTCAAGACTACTTTTCCGATCCGCAGACCTACCATCAGGTTTATGGCGATCCCGTTCTGGTCATAGCGCTGAACCTGTTCTTCGGGCCGCTCGCCGCCGTGGCGCTTGCCTATCACGCCGCCGGTTGGCGCGAGAAAAGGCTCTCTCCGTTCGTACTCGCGGTTCTTGTGTTGGATCTCGGATTTGCGGTCGCGGATCAAATATTCAACATCACCGTGATTTGCTGCACATGACGGACGTTTCGGAAGTGCCATCTGGTGACGATCGTCCAGCACGCCCGTGGCAGCGGCGGCTGAGATCGATCGCCTACTGGACGCTTTTGTTCTGGGATCGTCATCCACGAAAAGCGCCGGCCCCTCCAACCATGCAGATGAAACGCCAGGGCAATCGGATTTATCGTGTTCGAAATTTTCTGGGGCATTGTCGGTACGTTCATCGATGTCGACCCGATCTGTTGCACGTGAACGCACGTGCGTTTGCGGGAACGCACTGGCTCGCGAGTCACTCGCGAGGCCTCGCGAGGAATCGGGTTAAAGGCCGCAGGGACGGCATTTCAGGCCAATCCTCGCGAGCCGCTGATTTTCTAGTTCAGATGCTCGCGCAGCAGCCGCTCGACCGCGACCATGTCCGGCGCGACGTGCAGGGCCTTGGCGCGCACCTCGTCGCTGGGCTGCAGGATGTCGGGCACCATGATCGCCATCGTGCCGGCGGCATGGGCGGCGGTGAGGCCGGGGCTCGAATCCTCGAAGGCGATGCAATGATCAGGCGGTACGCCGAGGCGGCGGGCGGCTTCGAGGTAGATGTCGGGGAAGGGCTTGGCACGCTCGACGTCGTCGCGTCCCACCAGGGCGGCGAAGCGGGGCAAAAGACCAGCGCGGCCGAGATGACTCTCGGCGACCTCGCGCAACGCCGAGGTGGCGACAGCGCAGGGCACGCCGCGCTCGGCCAGCAGGGACAGGACCTCGACAACTCCCGATTTGACCGGAACGCCGGCTGCCATCGCCTGCTGGACGTTGGCGGAATAGACCCCGCGGAATTCCTGGAGGTCGAAGCCCTCGCCATAGAGCTCCTGGAGCATGACGTTGCACTCGGCTCGCGGAATGCCGACCATCGAGTGGCAGAAGTCGAGCGTCATCTCGCGCTTGAAGTGGCGGGCGGCGGCCTGCATGGCCACGATGTAAACGGCCTCGCTGTCGATCAGCAGGCCATCCATGTCGAAAAGGGCGGCTTTGACGGGTTTCCTGAACATGGTTTCGTTCTAGTGTGTTCTCGGGAAACGTCCAAGTGGGGAGAAAAATTCATGCGCATCCATAACCTTTATGTCGACGATAAGGGCGAAACTCACTTCCGTGACATCGAAGTCGAATGGAAGAACGAAGGCCGCGGCGGCAAGACCTCCGCGACCCTGCCCGCGACCGGCATCATCTTCCGCGAGACGCCCGGCAGTTACGATTACGAATGGCATCCGGCGCCGCGCCGGCAGTACATCATCAATCTCGACGCCGGCGTCGCGATCTCGGCCAGCGACGGCGAAACCCGCGTCATCGGCGCGGGCGAGGTGATCCTCGTCGAAGACACCAGCGGCAAGGGCCATTGTTCCAAGGCGATCGAAGGCAAGCTGCGCCACTCTATCTTTGTTCCCATCGAGTAGGAGTTCCCATGAGCGTCCAGACCATCGTCGATCCCACTCCGGGCCTCGTCGAAGAAGCAAAGAAGGTCCTGCCCGGCGGCAGCTTCGGCAACATGCCGGCAGAGGTGATCCTGCGCGAGGGCAAGGCGGGGCACATCTGGGACGAGGCTGGACGCGAGTATGTCGATTACCTCTTGGGCTCGGGCCCGATGTTCATCGGCCATGCCCATCCCGAGGTGACCGCGGCGATCCAGGAGCAGGTGCCGCTCGGCACCACCTACTTCGGCAACAACCGCCACGGCATCGCGC
This sequence comes from Enhydrobacter aerosaccus, assembly GCA_903915535.1. Lineage (GTDB taxonomy): Bacteria > Pseudomonadota > Alphaproteobacteria > Reyranellales > Reyranellaceae > Reyranella > Reyranella aerosaccus_C. The sequence goes on along the minus strand of CAIWTJ010000052.1, from coordinate 33,773 downwards.
TCGCCAAGGCGATCTGCGAGGCCCTGCCCTGTGCCGACCAGGTACGCTTCGTCTGCTCGGGCACCGAGGCGGATCTCTACGCGATGCGGGCCGCGCGCGCCTATCGTAAGCGCGACAAGATCCTGAAGTTCGAGGGCGGCTATCACGGCATGAGCGACTATGCGCTGATGTCGCTGGCGCCCAAGAACCCCGGCAACTTTCCGCGCGCGACGCCCGATTCGGCCGGCATTCCCAAGAGCGTCGCCGACGAGATGCTGGTGTGCGCCTTCAACGATCTCGAGATGTTCGAGAGCCTGGTGAAGGAACATGCGGACGAGCTCGCAGGCGTGATCATCGAGCCGTTCCAGCGGCTGATCCCGCCCAAGCCCGGCTTCCTGCAGGGCGTGCGGAAGATCACTAAAGAGTACGGCCTGCCGCTGATCTTCGACGAGGTCGTGACCGGTTTCCGCTTCTCCTATGGCGGCGCGCAAGAGTACTACGGCGTGACGCCCGATCTCTGCACCCTGGGCAAGATCGTGGGCGGCGGCTTTGCGCTGGCGGCGATCGCGGGCAACGCCGACATCATGAAGCACTTCGATCGCCTCGCCATGGCCGACGAGGATTTCCTGTTCCAGGTCGGCACGCTCTCGGGCAATCCCGTGGCCTCGATCGCGGGCCTCGCCACGCTCGAAGTGCTGAAGCGCCCCGGCGCCTACGAGCAGGTCTTCAAGACCGGCCGCACGCTGATGTCGGCACTGTCGGACCTCCTGAAGAAGCACGGCGTGAAGGCGCAGGTGATCGGCGAGCCGCCGCTGTTCGACATCCTGTTCACCGACCAGCCGATCAAGGACTATCGCGACACCCTCAAGGCCGACAAGGCGATGGCCACGAAGTTCAACAAGCTCCTGCGCGAGCGCGGTCTGATGAAGGGCGAGTCGAAATACTACGTCAGTCTCGCGCACACCCAGGCCGACATCGACCAGACGATCAAGGCGTGGGACGAGGCGCTGAATCTGCTGTAGGCCTAGGCGATGTCAGGCTGTTGTAAGCCGTAATCCTGCCAAAGAGAGAGCCGTATAAGAGCGTATGGCTTTCGATCTCGATCCTCGTGTGGCGTTGAACAAGCTGGCCTTCGGCCCGACCGAGGCCGAGCTGGGCGAAGTGCGCAAGTCGGGCACCGAGGCCTGGTTCATGCGCCAGCTCAAGCCCGAGGAGGGCGACGACTGCGCCGCGCGCATCAAGGCCGCGAAAATCCATCTCAAGTACACGGCCAAGAACCCCGATGCCGAGGTCGACGAGGACCGCTCGCTCGGCGTGATCGACCAGCCGATCGAGGAGCATTGGAAGCTGCTCGACAAGAGCGTGCCCAACCAGGAGCGCATGTTCCTGCGCACCGCCGTGCTGGGCGCGACGCTTATCCGCACCGTGCACAGCCGCTGGCAACTGCGCGAGCTGCTGGTCGACTTCTGGCACAACCACTTCAACGTCAATGCCGCCGGCGACGCGACGGTCGCTGTGGCGCTGCCGTCCTACGATCGCGACGTGATCCGCGCCCATGCGCTGGGCAACTTCCGCGAGATGCTCGAAAGCGTGGCCAAGAGCGCCGCCATGCAGGTCTACCTGAACAACCGCTCGTCGCGCGGCGGCGCGGCCAACGAGAACTATGCGCGCGAACTGTTCGAGCTGCATACGCTCGGGCGCCCCGCCTATCTCAATGCGCTCTACAACAAGTGGCGCGACGTGCCCGGCGCTGCGCAGGGCAAGCCGCAGGGTTATATCGACCAGGATGTCTACGAGGCCGCGCGCGCCTTCACCGGCTGGACGATCGAGGACGGCACGGGCATCGGCGCGGGCCGCCGCCTGCCGACCACCGGCAAGTTCACCTATGTCGAGACCTTTCACGACAACTACCAGAAGCGCGTGCTGGCCGCGGAATTCGATCCCTATCAATCGCCGATGGCCGACGGCAACAAGGTGCTGGACCTCGTGGCCGATCATCCCGCAACCGCGCAATATGTCTGCGGCAAGCTCTGCACGCGGCTGGTCTCCGATACGCCCGACAAGGCCGTGATCGCCGCCGCCGTGAAGGCCTGGACCGACAATCGCCGCAAGCCCGACCAGATCGCGCGCACCGTCGAAGCGATCGTGCGCTCCGACGCCTTCCACCGCTCCGCCGGCAGCAAGATCAAGCGGCCGCTCGAGCTCTATGCCTCGTTCGCGCGCGCGGCCGGCATCGATGTCGTGCCGACGGCGGCGCTGATGGGCACGCTCGACGGCAGCGGCCAGCGTTTGTTCGGCTGGGGGCCGCCGACCGGGCATCCCGACGAGAGCGACTACTGGCTGGCTTCCAGCATGATGCGGGCGCGCTGGGGCCTGCTGTTCGGACTGTCCGACGATGCCTGGAAGGCGGGCGCTCCCGCCGTTGCCTCCGCGATCGCGGACCGGCCGACACCGGAGGCCGCGGTCGCTGTCGCGCACCAGCGGCTGTTGGGCAGCGCGCCGCCGCCCCAGGTGACGGCGGCGATCCTGGGCGGGATGGGCCTCAAGCCCGGTATCGCGCTCGAAACGCGCAAGGATGCCGTGCCGCTCGCCCGGCGCATGCTGGCCTACTGCGCCATGTCGCCCGCGTTCCAGACGAGGTGATGTCATGCTGACTCGCCGCAACCTGCTTACCACTACGGCCGCGCTCTCGCTCACGCCCTCCGTTCGCGCCTTTGCTGCGCCGACGCCGTCGCCAGGACCCGTGCTCGTCACCGTGTTCCTGCGCGGCGGTATGGATTCGCTGGGCGTCGTGGCGCCAGTGGACGATCCCAACTACATCGCCGACCGGCCGCCGGAGATGCGGCTGCTCGCCGACGGCGACAAGCCCGCGCTGCGCCTCGACAATGGACCGGCCAAACTCGACTTCCGCCTGCATCCCGAGATGGGAGCATTGCGCGACCTCTACCAATCCGACCGCATTGCCCTCATCCATGCCTCGGGCATCGCCAATGGCACGCGCAGCCATTTCGGCGCTCAAGAGCTGATCGAGCGCGGCATCGGCGCCCCCGACGAGACCGGCCGCGTGAGCGGCGGATGGATGGCGCGCTGGCTCGCCGCGACGGGCGAGGCCAAGCGGGCGGCCTTCGTCGCGGGCAACGGCGTGCCGGAGGAACTGGCGATGCATACCGACACGATCGCCGCGGGCGACCTGCGCGGCGGCATGAGCGTGCCGGGCGGCAAGCAGGCGCATACAGTGCTGAGCCATCTCTACCGCGACGGCACCGGCGCCTTCGAGCAGGCCGGGCGGCGCACCCTGCAGGGCATCGATCTGATCGACGGCCACCTGCGCGCGCCGGACGGCAAGGTGATGTCCTACCAGCCGACCGGCAAAGTCTCCTACGAGGAAACCGAGATCGGCCGCGGCCTGATGACCGTGGCCCGGGTGATCCGCATGGATCTCGGCATTCGCGCCTTTGCCGTCGACATGGGCGGGTGGGACACGCACGAGAACCAGCCCGGCCGTCTGGCGTCGCTTGCGGGCCAGCTCTCGCGGGCTCTGGGCGCGTTCCACGAGGACCTGCAGGCGCAGCTCGGCAATGTCGTGCTGGTGGTGATGAGCGAATTCGGCCGCCGTCTGCGCTCCAACAAGAGCAACGGCACGGACCACGGCCACGCGGGCCTCACCATCGTGTCGGCACCGAAGATCGTCGGGGGCAGGATCCACGGTACGTGGCCGGGCCTCGCGTCGGATCAGCTCGACAATGCCGTCGACCTCGCGATGACCACCGATATCCGCAGCATCCTGGCGGAGCTTATGGCGGGCCCCCTCGGCACGCCGGGAGCGGCGGCCGCCTGCTTTCCGAACTTCACGCCGAAGAAAGTGGGCTTCGTCCGGGCCTAGGGCATCTCCATGCCCTTGGAGCGGAGCAGCGGATCGAGCTCGACGTTGGAGAGCCAGGCCAGCAAGCCCATGACCGCGTCCGAGTTGCCGGCCTGCAATCCCATCACGGCGGCGTAGACGATGTAGCTCTGCAACGGCGCCGGGATGGCGCCGGCGAAGCGCACGCCGGGCACCGACACAATCTCGCTCGAGAGGGCCAGCGCCACGTCGGCCTGGTTGCTGGCGACGCGCTGGGCGGCGAGACCGCCCACGACGGTCACGCTCTTGCGCTGGACTTCGCTCAGCACGCCCAGCCGCTGGAACAGCTGCGGGTAGAAGCCGCCGCCCGCACTCGGGCTCGCATAGGCAACGGCATGCGCCTTCAGGAGCGTGCGGCGCAGGACTTCCATATTGCCGACCTGGGGCCACGGGTCCTGCAGCCTGGTGGCCACGCCGACGCCCACCTTGGCGAGCACAGTGAGCGAATCGTCGATCATCTTGCGCTCGCCGAGCAGCTTCTCGATTGCGTCCTGTGTCGTGATCAGCAGGTCGAACTTCTCGTTGGCGGCGAGGCGGCGCGTGATGGCGCTGGGCGAGTCGTATTCGATCTTCACCTTGTGGCCGCTCTGCTTTTCGTAGGAGGGGCCGAGCTCGTTCAGGATCGGCTTGTAGCCGACGGCGGCCAGGACCTTGATCTCGTCCGCCGAAGCAGTGCCGGCGACGAGGACGAAGAGCGAGGCGAGGAGGAAGCGGATCATGCGGGCGTGCCGAGGATATAGGGCTTGAGCGCGGCATGCATCAGCGCATGGGTGGGCGTCGGCACGCCGAGCTGGCGGCCCAGTTCCACCACCTTGCCGCCCAGCCACGGCAGCTCGATGCGGTTGCCGCGGTCGAGGTCGAGCGCCATCGAGGCCTTCATGCCGGCGGGTGCGCCGGCGTTGAAGGCCAGCATGGTGTCGAGCGCGTTGTCCGGCAGCTTCACGCCCCTGGCGCGGCCGACGTCGATCACTTCCTTGTAGGCGGCAATGAACTGCGGCCGGATGTCGGGATCGTCGCGCAGCCTGCCGATCGGCTGGCGGGTCAGCGCCGTCATGCTGGCGTTGGTGGCGAGCAGGATGAACTTCATCCAGAGATCGGTGACGATTTGGTCGGAATGCGTGGCATCGAAGCCCGCCTTCTTGCACATGTCGAAAAAGGCCTCACCGCGTGGGCTCTTGCTGCCGTTGAGTTCGCCGAACACCAGCCGCATGAAGGTGCCGACCTGGGTGACGACGCCGGGCGCGGTGATCGAGGCGCTGATCTGCGCGACGCCGCCCATCACCGCCTTCTCGCCCAGGATCGGCAGCAACCGCTCGGGCGCGTCGATGCCGTTCTGCAGCGGGATCACCGCCGTATTGGGCCCGACCATCGGCTTGATGTGTTCGCCCGCGCTCTCGACGTCCCAGAGCTTCACGCAGAACAGCACGTAGTCGACCGGCCCGACGGTCTTTGGATCGTCGGTCGCTTGCGTGGGCACGAGATGCGTGTTGCCGCGCGGGCTGTCGATCCGCAGGCCTTGGTTCTTCATGGCGGCGAGATGCGCGCCGCGCGCGATGAAGATCACGTCGGCGCCCGCCTGCGCCAGCGCCGCGCCAAATCCGCCTCCGACGCCGCCCGCGCCAACCACCGCAATCCGCATGAACCGATCCTGCCCCTAGAAGATGCTGGCCACCAGGACGCGGCCGCTGCCACAGGCGATCATCGTCGGATGGGCAGCCTCGATGCGCAAGCAGTGATCGGCCGGCAACTGGTGTGCGTCGACCCTGGCAGGCGCGGTCGGGGCATAGGCGAAGTGCAGGCCCTTGCCTAATTGCAGCGATTTACCTGCGTCGAGCAGCTGCATGTCGACCTTCACCGTGTCGCGTCGGCCGATCAGGTTCACGACCTCGACCGGCCCGGCCTCGAGGCGGCTCACCAGCGGAAGCTCGCCCTTGTAGCGTACGACAGAGAACGGTGTGCGCAGGTCGATCTCGCCGTCCGGCACGTCGAGCACCAACCCGCGTCCGCCGATCACCACCTGCACGCGGTCGTAGCCGGTGTAGTCGGAGAAGGGCCCGGGCACCGGGATCGCGGTGCGGCCGAAGCGCCAGACCTCGCCGCCGGTGCTGTCGGTCGCGACATCGGTCGCCACGCCGCCGCCGTTCTTCCACGGCATGCGGCGATACTGGTCGGGCGTCAGCAGCGTGACGGTCACATCTTCACCAGCATCTTGCCGAAGTTCTCGCCGCGCAGCATGCCGATGAAGGCGCGCGGCGCCTTGTCGATGCCCTCGACGATGTCTTCGCGGTACTTGATCTTGCCCGCCTTGATCCATTCGCCCATCTGGCGCATCGCGGTCGGATAGCGCTCGACGAAGTCGAACACGATGAAGCCGCGGAGCGTCACGCGCTTGCCGACGAATGTGCCGAGCAGGCGCGGGCCCATCGGCGGGCTGCTGGCGTTGTATTGCGAGATCGAGCCGCAGAGCGCGACCCTGCCGAAGAAGTTGATGTTGCGCAGCACGGCGTCGGAGATCTCGCCGCCCACATTGTCGAAATAGACGTCGATGCCCTTGGGGCAGACGGCCAGCAGCGCCTTGTCGAGATCCTTCTCCGCCTTGTAGTCGAGGCAGGCGTCGAAGCCGAGTTCGTTCTTCACGAAGGCGCACTTCTTCGCGCCGCCCGCGATGCCGATCACGCGGCAGCCCATCAGCTTGCCGATCTGGCCCACGAGCTGGCCGACCGCGCCGGAGGCCGCCGACACCACGATCGTCTCGCCCGGCTTGGGCTCGCCGCATTCCAGCAGGCCGAAATAGGCGGTCATGCCCGGCATGCCGAGCACGCCGTTGGCGGTCGAGATCGGCGCGAGAGAGGAATCGACCTTGCGCATGCGCGGGCCGCCACCGATCGCGTATTCCTGCCAGCCGAGGCTCTCCTCGACGATGTCGCCCACCTTGAAGGTGGGATGCAGCGACTTCACGACTTCGCCCACCACACCGCCGGTCATCACCTCGCCCAGAGCGACATTGGCCGCATAGCCCGCGGCTTCGCGCATGCGGCCGCGCTGGTAGGGGTCGAGCGAGAGGTAGGCCACCTTGACCAGCACCTGGCCGTGCTTGGGCTCGGGCATCGGCACTTCCTCGACGCGGAAGTCGGATTCGACGGGTTCGCCCGGCGGACGGCGGACCAGCACGACGCGGCGATAGGATGTGGGAATGCTCATGAACGGTTGCCTCCGGGCGATATTGAGGCCCACCATAGCGCGCAATCTGCAGGAGCTGCCATGCCGACCATCCGGCGCCTTTCGTTCATCGGACTTGAATATGCCTTTGCGCCCAAAAAGGCCTACGGCATGTCGCGCGGCGGCGGCTTCAAGCGCCAGAACGGGCTGGTCGAGATCGAGACCGACCAGGGCGTGAAGGGCATCGGCGAGGCCTTCGGCAATCCGTTCGTCACGCGCGAATACTTCCGCATGATCGAGCCGTTCTTCACCGGCAAGAGCGTGTTCGACTTCGATCACATCGAGGCGCGCATCCGCAACGCGCTCTATCACCTGGGCGTGGGCAACCAGCTCACCTCGTGCCTGGCCGCGATCAACGTGGCGCTGTTCGACGCGATCGCGCGCGGCTTCGGCGTGCGGGTGTGCGACCTGATCGGCGGCTGCGCCCGCACGCGCATTCCCGCCTACGCCTCGACCGGCTTCTTCTCCGACGATCCCGACCGCCAGCTCGGCCACATGATGGCCGAGGTGGCGGCGCATCCCTACGCCGGCACCAAGATCAAGATCGGCCGCGGCATTGCCAGCGACGTGGCGCGCGTGCGCCAGGCGCGGGAGACGATCGGTCCGGACAAGCTGCTGCTGGTCGACATCAACGGCGCCTACACGCCCGACGTGGCTCTGGAGTGCGCGCGGGCGATCGAACCGTTCGGCATCCACTGGATCGAGGAGCCGCTGCCGCCAGGAGACCTCCGGGGCTATGCCGAGCTTCGCGCACGGTCGCCGATCCCGCTGGCAGCCGGCGAAGCACACCATACCGTTCGGGATTTCAGGGCGCTGATCGACGGCCGTTGCATCGACATCGTCCAGCCCTCGATCCCAGGTGTGGGCGGCATCACCGAGGCCAAGCGCATCGTTACCCTGGCGCATGCGTCGAACCTGCGTGTCGCGCCCCATGTCTGGGGCGGGGCGGTGGGGCTGGCGACGGCATTGCATTTCATTGCGGCGCTTCCCGCCACGCCGCATGTCGATCATCCGCCGCATCCGTTGATGCTCGAATACGACATGAGCGACAACGAGCTGCGCACCCGACTCTTGAAGACACCACCCCGGCTGGACGCAGGCCATGTACTGCTGCCCGAGGGTCCGGGGCTCGGCATTGAGCTCGACCCTGCGGCGGTTGAGCGCTACCGGGTTTGCTGACTGCCTATTTGCTGACTCGGGGGGTGGCGTGCCACTCTTTTTCCGGGATAGGCAAAACACATCGTTCAGGGGGAAATATGTTGAAGACCACTCGCCAGGCCGTGCTTGCGGGCGCGGCGCTCATCGCCTTTGGTTTCGCGGCCGACGCTGGCGCCCAGCAGACCGTGAAGATCGGCGCTGTCTATCCGCTGTCCGGCAACTCGGCCAGCACCGGCAACTACGCCAAGATGGCGTTCGAGATGGGTGCCGACATCATCAACAACGGTGACCCCGAGCTCGCGAAGATCTTCCCGCTCGCCAAGGGCGGCGGACTGCCGGGCCTCAAGGGCGCCAAGATCCAGATGGTGATCGCCGACAACCAGGGCACGCCGCAGGCCGGCGCCAACCAGACGCTGCGCCTCATCACCGAGGAAAAGGTGGCGGCGCTGATCTGCTGCTACCAGTCCGCCATCACCGTGACCGCGAGCGCCGTTGCCGAGAAGTACGGCGTGCCATTCCTCAACGCCGAGTCGGTCGCGGCCAACCTCACCGAGCGCGGCTTCAAGTGGTTCTTCCGCACCACGCCGGTCGCCGCCGACTTCGCCACCGCCTATCTCTCGTTCCTCAAGGAACAGAAGGCCGCCGGCAAGAAGGTCGATTCAATCGCTATCGTCCACGAGAACACCGAGTACGGTAACTCGGTGTCGAGCGTCATCTCCGACGCCTTCACCAAGGGCGGTCTCAGCGTCTCGATGAAGGTGCCCTACGGCGCCAACGGCCCCGACGTGCAGCCACAGGTGCTGCAGCTCAAGGAGAAGAATCCCGACGTCGTGATCTTCATCTCCTACACGCAGGACGCCATCCTCTACGCCAAGACGATGAAGGAGCTGAACTGGAAGCCCGCGATCCTGATCGCCGACGACGGCGGCTTCAACGATCCGGCCTTCACCAAGCAGATGGGCCCCGTCACCGAAGGGCTGATCAGCCGCTCGGTGTTCGCCCAGGGCAAGCCCGGCAGCGTGGCCGCGATGATGGACGCGCTCTACAAGAAGAAGACGGGCGGCGACGGCCTCGACGACGTGTCGGCGCGCGTGCTGCAGGGCTTCTTCGTCGTGGCCGATGCGATCAACCGCGCGGGCTCCGTGGAGCCGGCCAAGGTCCAGGCGGCGCTCAAGGCCACCGACCTCAAGCCGGACCAGCTCATCGCGGGCTACGACGGCGTGAAGTTCGACGACAAGGGCCAGAACATCCTGGCCTCGACCCTGGTGACGCAGCTCAAGAGCAGCAACTACGTCGCCGTTTGGCCGAAGGCGCGCGCCACCGATCCGCTCGTCCTGCCCTACAAGGGTTGGTAGTGCGGACGGCTCAGTGAGTTCGGCGAAAGGCTTCGCCGGATGTCGATGACCCTGGTGCAGGTCGTGATTGGCGGCCTGCTTCTCGGCGCGGTGTACGCGCTCTTCTCGTCGGGGCTCACCCTGATCTGGGGCATGATGAACGTCGTGAACTTCGCTCACGGCGATTTCGTCATGCTGGGCATGTATACCGGCGTCGTGGTCTGGACCGCGCTGGGCGGCGGGCCGTGGGCCTCGGTGCCGATGGCCGCCATCCTGATCGCGACCCTGGGCGTGATCAGCTACTTCTTCCTGGTCCGCCACATCATGAAGGGGCCGATGCTGGCCCAGATCCTGGGCACGTTCGGCCTGGCGCTCTTCCTGCGCTACGGCGCGCTCTACGTGTTCGGCGCCAACTTCAAGAGCCTGCCGGACAACCTGGTGGGCCACTCCTTCGTGCTGGGCGGCATCCGCTTCGAGGGTTCGCGCGTGCTCGCGGCTGCCGTCGGCCTCGGCGTGACCCTGGCGCTGCATCTCATCCTGACGCGCACGGCGATCGGCAGCCGCATGCTGGCCGTGTCCGAGGATGCGACGGCGGCGCAGCTCATGGGCATTCGGCCACAGCGCATGCAGGCTTTGGCCTGGGCGATGGCGGGGGCGGCAACCGGCATCGCGGGGGCGCTGATGGCGCTCTTCCTGCCGATTTCGCCCACGGCGGGCGAGTCGCTGGCGATCGTGGCCTTCGTGACCGTATCCTTCGGCGGCTTCGGCAGCGTGACCGGTGCGCTGGTCGCCGGCCTGCTGATCGGCGTGGTCGAGTCGCTGTCGGCCTATCTGATCGGGCCGATCTACAAGGAAGTGATCGTCTACGCGCTGTTCGTGCTGGTGCTGTGGTTCCGGCCGCAGGGCCTGATGGGCAAGACATGAACGCGCGCCGTATCGTTCCGCTGGCGCTGCTCGTGCTGGCACTGATCTATCCCGTGCTCACCATGGAGTCGGCCGTCTACCAGCGCATGGGAGCGCTCGTGCTGCTGGCGGCCATCGGCGCCTCGGCCTGGAACATCGTCGGCGGCTATGCGGGCCAGGTGTCCGTCGGCCATGCGGTGTTCTTCGGCATCGGCGCCTATTCGTCCGTGGTGGCCTTCGTGCATGTCGGCTTGCCGCCGATCGTGGGCGCGCCGCTCGGCGTGGCGGTAAGCGTCGGACTCGCGGCCCTGATCGGTGTGCCGACGCTGCGTCTCTCCGGCCATTACTTCAGCATGGCGACCATCGCGGTCGGAGAGCTCGTGCGCGTGATGGTCTCGACGTCGGACTTCCTGGGAGGCGCCCAGGGACTGGGGGGGCCGCCGATGCCGCGCACGGTGCTCGACCTCTCGTTCCTGAGCGCGATGCCGTACTACTACATCTTCCTCGTCGTGCTGGGAGTGGTCCTGGGCGTCACCTGGGGGATCGAGCGCGGCCGCATGGGCTTCTACCTGCGCGCCATCAAGGACAGCGAACGCGCCGCGCGCTCGCTCGGCGTCTCGGCCGGCCGCTACAAGCTCTATGCCTACATGCTGAGCGCGGGCTTCGCCTCGGTCGCGGGCTCGCTTTACCTCTGCATGTTCGGCTTCATCGATCCCGAGTCGGGCTTCGGCATCCTGCTCTCGGTGAAGATGGTGGTGATGGCCGCACTCGGTGGCGCGGGCCAGTTGTTCGGTCCGCTGGTCGGCGCGCTGATCCTGGTGCCCCTCGAGGAGCTGTCGAACTCCTATCTCGGCGGCCAGGGCGCCGGCATCACCTACGTCGTCTATGGCGCGATCATCGTGATGATCGCGCGCTTCCTGCCGAGCGGCCTGTTGTCGCTGTTCGAGCGCAAGCCTGCGCCCGTGAAGCCCACCGAGCCCACGAGTGCAGCCGAGGGCGGCCATGCTGATTGAGGCGCGCGGCATCACCAAGGCGTACGGCGCCTTCAAGGCCGTCGACGACGCCTCGGTCTCGGTCGCGGAAGGCGACATGCTGGGCCTGATCGGACCCAATGGCGCGGGCAAGTCGACGTTCTTCAACTGCCTGACCGGCGACACACAGCCGACGTCGGGCACGGTTCATTTCGCCGGTGTCGATGTCACGAACGCAGCTCCAGAAGAGCGTGCGCGGCTGGGCCTCGCGCGCAGCTTCCAGGTGCCGCTCACGTTCGAATCGATGTCGGTGCTCGACAACGTCACGATCGGCGCGCTGCTGCGCTATCCCAAGGCGCGGGACGCCAGGGTGAAGGCGCGCGCCGTGCTCGACCGCGTGGGGCTGGGCCGGCTGGCCGACGCGCCGTCCCGGAGTCTCGGCACGCCCGGCCGCAAGCGACTGGAAATCGCGCGCGCGCTCGCCTCGGAGCCCAAGGTCCTGTTGCTCGACGAGGCGATGGCCGGGTTGACGCCGACCGAGGTCCGAGAGGCGATCGAGCTGGTGCGCCGCATCCATGGCGACGGCATCACCATCGTGATCGTCGAGCACATCATGGAAGTGATCACCTCGCTCACCAGCCGCGTCGTGGTGTTTCACCAGGGCCGCGAGATCGCCCGCGGCACGCCGCGCGAAGTCACCAGCAATCCCAAGGTGATCGAGGCCTATCTCGGCCGCCGCCACGTCAAGCATGCGGGGGATGCATGAGCCCGCTGCTCAAGATCGAACATCTCGAAGTGCGCTACGGCGACCTGATCGGCGTGGCCGACGTGTCGCTCGAGGTGCCCAAGGGCTCGGTCGTGGCGCTGCTCGGTTCAAACGGCGCGGGCAAGACGACGACCCTGAACGCGATCGCCGGCATCGCCCGCGTGTCGGCCGGAAAGGTGACTTTCGCCGGCGAAGATCTCGCGGGCCAGCCGGCGTATGCCATCGTGCGCAAGGGGCTGGCGCTGTCGCCCGAGGGCTGGCGGCTGTTCGCCCAACAGAGTGTCGAGAATAATCTGATGCTGGGTGCCACGCCGCTCGCCGACCGCAAGCGCATCCCGCAACTGCTCGATCACGTCTACACGGTGTTCCCGCGGCTTGCCGAACGGCGCAACCAGCGCGCCGGCACCATGTCGGGCGGCGAGCGCCAGATGCTGGCGGTCGGCCGTGCCCTGATGAGCGCGCCGCAGCTTCTGCTGCTCGACGAACCCAGCCTGGGCCTGGCACCCGCGATCGTCGACACGATGTACGATTGCTTTGCGGCCCTTCACAAGGAAGGCCAGACCATCCTGTTGGCCGAGCAGTCGGTCGACCTCGCCCTCGAGGCCGCCGATCACGCCTATGTGCTGCAGGTCGGCCGCACCGTGCTCGAAGGGCCGGCCAAGACCATGGCCGGAAACTCCGACGTCCAGCGCATCTATCTCGGCGTCGAGTAGCCCTTAGTTCGTCGCGAAGTTGGTCGAGCGGAATTCCATCGCGAAGGTGGGCGAGGCTTTCCAGCGGATGTCCTTGCGCTTGGCCGTGAAAGTCGCGTTCTGGTGCAGCACGGTGTAGGCGGGATCTTCGCGTTCGCAGATCTCGAGCATGCGCCGGAACATCGCCTTGCGCTTGCCCATGTCGGTCTCTATCTCGAGCGCGTCGGAGAGCTTGTTCATCTCCGCATTGGTCCATTCGCCGACCTGCTGCTGCTGTCCCTGCGGGCCGTGCTGGGCGACGATCGACGAGATCGGGTCATTGAAGCCCGCGCTGTTCGACCAGTCGCGCACGGCGCGCTGGGTGTTTGTGTCGAAGATCTGCTGCCAGTTCTCCTTCATCTCGATCTGCACGTTGAGACCGGCCTGGCGCCACATCTCGACGAGCACCTGCGCCGTCGACACCTGGTTGGTGTAGTAGTTGCTGAGCAGGCGGTACGGGATCGGATCGCCCTTGTAGTTGGCCTCCTTCAGGAGCGCCTTGGCCTTGGCGAGGTCGAACTCCGGCACCTTCCAGTCGGCGACGAACATCGGGCCGTAGAACTCCCACTGCAGGCCGGCCGGCACCTTGGTGCGGTCGGACCACAGGCTCTCGACGATGGCCTGTCGATCGATCGCGTGGGTGAAGGCCTGGCGGATGCGCGGATCGACGAGCTGGGGATGGTGCTTGTCGAACACCGTGAGGCGATGGTTGACGATGGTGCTGCCCAGCACCTCGAACTTCGCGTTCTTCTCGATGCCGGGAATCTGGTCCGGCGGCATGTCGCAGGCGAAGTCGAACTGGCCGGTCAGCAGGCCGTTGATGCGCGAGGCCACTTCCGGCACGACGACGATCTTGATGCTCTTGAGCGGCGGCTGGCCGCCCCAGTAGTCCTCGTGGGCATCGAGCGTCAGCGACTGGTCGACGAGGAATTCGCGGACCTTGTAGGGGCCGGTGCCGACCGGTGCGCGCGACCAGTCGAGCCAGGTCTTGGCCTCGTCGAAGGCGCGGCGCGAGACGATGTTGCTGCCCAGCGATCCCAGGCGGCCTTCGAGAGTGACGTCCGGCGTGCGGTTGACGAAGCGCACGGTGTACTTGTCGATCGCCTCGACCTTTTCCAGGGCGGGGAAGAGCCGCTTGGCGACGGCCGGCACTTCCGGCGGCAGCTTCTTGCCGTCGACCGAGTCGCGCACCAGCACCGAGGTGAACAGGGTCTTGTTGGTCGAGATGTCGTAGTCGGGCCCGAACATGTGCTCGCGGCTGAAGGTGAAGACCACGTCCTCGGCTGTCATCTCGTCGCCGTTGTGGAACTTCACGCCCTTGCGCAGGGCCATCTCCACGGTGCGCTCGTCGATGCGCTTCCAGCTTTCGGCCAGGCCCGGCTTGGCTTCCAGTTGGCTCAGCAGGTTCTGCATGATCAGCGTCTCGAAGATGAACGAGAAGGTGCGGGTGCCGACATTGGACTGCTCGCGCAGCGGCTCCAGCGAGGCGCTGTTGGCGATCTGCTGCACGGCGATGGTGACGTTCGGCCGGCGGTCGACCTGGCCCAGCGCAATGCGCGGCAGGACGAGACTGGCGGCAGAAACGCCCGAGGCGGCGATCAGATGGCGGCGGCGCAGTTGCATGGAACATTCCTTCACAGGGAGTGATCACGCTAGGGAGGGCCCATGACCGCGGCGTTGCGGTTTGGTGACGCTTTAGAAGCTGGCGCGCAGGCGGCCGCTGAAGACGTGGGCCGGGCCGCGGTCTGCATTGTAGCCGGGCGCGATCAGGAGCTGATAGTCGGCGGTGGCGACGAAGCCCTTGAACAGTTGGGCCGCGTAATAGGCCTCGATGACCTTTTCGGGCGTGTAGCGCGGCAGCTGGCCGTCACCGACCAGCGGCCCGAGGCCGCCGGCTGCGAGGAAGGCGCTATGATTTGACGACAGCATGTTGAGCGCGCCGGCCAGGCCGATCCTGTCGTCCGGCCGGCTCCAGTTCGTTCCCTTGATCGACGTGCCGAGCGCCAAGCTCGCATCGATATCGGTGAACGACATGATCTCGGTTTGCCCGTCGTTCCAGCTCCAGCGGCCGAACACGCCGATATCGTCGGTGATCTCCTGCTGCAGGTTGAGGTAGTAGCCGTACTTGGTGCGGGTCTGCCGCGTCTGCGCCATCGCGCTGTTGGCATCGGTGCCGGTGGCGGCGGCCAGGATCACGGCATCGTTGTAGGACCCGGAGAAGCCGCTGTTGAGGAAGAGGCCACCCTTCAGCTGACCCTCCTTGCCGAAGGGCTTGAACCGCAACTCGAGCTCGGCGACGTATTCGCCGCGGCTGAACAGGTTCCAGTCGGCGATGTTGCCGTTCGACACGGCGGGCATGAGGAAGTAGCCCGCGCGCACGGCCCAGTCCTTCTGGTTCAACTCCGCGCTCGCGCCATAGGTGAGGCCGACGCGGTCGGCGGCGTAGTCGAAGGCGCCCGACGCCCAGATCGACCAGTTCATGAAGTCGATCCGCGAGTCCTGGGCGTAGTCGTTGGTGTCGAACAGGTCGTGCACGGCGTACTTGCCGACCTGCACGGTAATGCGAGAGACGTCCTTGGTGCCGGAGAGCTGGCCATACTCGCCCTCGACCTTCTCGGTTTCTCCACCAAGACCGAATTCCTGGCGCAGGAAGAAGCGCGAGGGATTGAAGCGCGGGTAGGGGAAGTTCGACTTCTGCGCCTCGCCGTTGGGATATCCGCCGGCGCCCGTCGTGTTGGCGACGCCGAAGCCTTGCAGCAGCTCGGGATTGAAATAGAACTCGGCCCCGCGCCACAGGCGTACGCCGAGGAAGAGCGACGTCGTCCAGGTTTCGCGCGCCTGTCCGCCGGCCGGCAGGCTGTTGGGTCCGTCGTAGGGCGCGCTGAAGGCGGGATAGCCCTGGAAGATGAAGGTCGACTGGCCATGGACCTCGAAGCTGCCGGGACCGGTGTCGTCGGCCGGCGGGCTCTTGTCCTCACCCTCTTGCCCAAACCGGTAATTGAGGCCGACCCTGAAGCGATGCAGGTCGTATTGCGAATCGTAACGGGCGCCCGAGCCGAACGTGTAACTGGTCGCGCCGAGGTTGGTGTAGAGATACTCCAAGCGCGCCGACCAGTTCTTGTCGAGCGCATGATCGATACCGGCACCCACCGCGTAACCCGCGCGCAGCCGGCCCGCCGTCGCATCCTCGAAGCCGGTGGTGAAATCGGTGCGCGACAGTCGCGTGCTGGCCCAGGCGAAGCCGCCGGTCAGGAACGGCGTCCAGCTGCCCATCGCGTACCCAATGCGACCGCGCGCCGTCGCGAGATATTCGAGCTGCTCGTTGGCGCCGCCGGCCGCCGTCGCGCGATAGGACATGACCTGTGCGAAATCCATGTAGCCCGTGAACGAGGCATCGAGTTCGACGCCCAGCATGAGGCGATTGGAGAAATAGTGCTCGTACCCGGCCTGCGCGCCGCCGAACAACGTGCCGGTCCGGTTCGCGCCGCCCGCAGCGCCACCGCCGGGATCGCTCAAGGTCGCGGTCGCGGTGCCGAAGCCGTAGCCGACGTTGCCACCGACATAGAAGGCCGATCCCGGCTGCACGGGATCCGCCGATGCCGGCAGGGCGGCCGCCAGCACGGCCGTGCCCGCGCAAAGTCCCCAAAATCGAAGCAGATTCATTGTTTCTTCCGTAGCACGCCGACAAGACTACGCAACTTCGCTGCCATCTATTCCAGTTTTGCGTCGGATTAGTTACCCATCAGCACGCGAACATGCGCAGCGGCTGAATCGGCCAGCGCCTCTAGGTCGTAGCCGCCTTCCAGTGCCGAGACCAAGCGGCCTTTCGCGTGACGCCGCGCGATGGTCATCAACTCGCCGGTGATCCAGGCGAAATCCTCCGTTGTCACCCGAAGCTGGGCCAGCGGATCGCGCAGGTGTGCGTCGAAGCCCGCCGACACGATCACCAGGTCCGGCGCGAAGCGGTCGAGTTGAGGCAGGATGCGGTCGGCCCAGGCGGCGCGGAACTCGGCGCTGCCGCTATTGGCGCTCAAGGGCACGTTGACCACGTTGTCCTCGATGCCGCGTTCGCGCGGCGAGCCGGTGCCGGGATAGAAGGGCGACTGGTGCGTCGAGCCATAGAACAGCGACGGATCGATCTCGACCGTGGCTTGCGTGCCCTGGCCGTGATGGACGTCGAAATCGAGGATCGCGACCTTGCCGATGCCGTGCTTGATCTGCGCGTGGCGCGCGCCGATCGCGACGTTGCTGAAGAGGCAGAAGCCGCCCGGCACCGTCGGTGTCGCGTGATGGCCGGGCGGCCGAACCGCGGCGAAGGCGTTGTCGACCTGGCCGGTGACGACGGCATCGACGGCGGCCACGACAGCGCCGGCCGCCCGCAGGGCCGCCTCGGCGCTGCCCGCGCTCATCAGCGTGTCGCCGTCGATCATCGCGAGGTCGTCGCCTTCGGGACGGATGTTCAGGATCGCTTCCACATACTCGGGCGGATGCACGAGCGTCAGCTCCTGGGCCGTGGCCACGGGCGCGGCCTGCCGCTTCAGGGCGGCGAAGGCCTGGTCCTCGAGGGCTGCCAGGACGGCACGCAGGCGTTGCGGACTTTCGGGATGATGCTCGCCGGGCTCGTGGCCGAGGCAGGCGGGGTGGGTGATCAGGAGCGTGGACATGCGCCGCCACTCTAGTGGTAACGTGGGGTCAATGCCTACTCCCAGTGCGCTGGTCTGCGTTCGTTGCAGCGCAGCTTTTTCCGTCGATTCCTACGCTCAGGATTGTCCCGCCTGTCGCGCCAAAGGTGCGCCCGCCAACCTCGCTGTTGCCTATAGCGGTACACCCGGCGTGGGTGCGTCAAAAGACGACATCAGGCGCGACCGCGGCTCGATGTGGCGCTGGGACGCCTTCCTGCACGCGTCGAGTGCCGACGCCGTCACCCTGGGAGAGGGCAACACGCCGCTGCTGCCCGCGCCCGCGCTGGGACTGGGCGACGTCTGGATCAAGGACGAGTCGCGCAATCCCACCTGGTCGTTCAAGGATCGGCTGGGCTCGGGCGCGCTCACCATGGCCAAGAAGTTCGGCGCCAAGGTGATCGCCTCCAGTTCGTCCGGCAACGCGGGCGCGGCAGCGGCCGCCTATGCCGCCAAGGCCGGCATTCCCTGCGTCGTCTTCACCTTCGTGGGTTCGGCAGGACCGCTCGTCCTGCAGATGCGCGCCTATGGCGCCATGGTCGTGAAAGTGAACGACAAGGCCGACCGCTGGCGCCTGCAGTCGCTGGGCGTCAAGGAGTTCGGCTGGTATCCGACCTCGCCCTTCTTCGGTCCCGTGGTCGGCAGCAATCCCTACGGCATGGAAGGCTACAAGACGATCGCCTACGAAGTGGCCGAAGCCTTCGACTGGCAGCCGCCCGACTGGTGCGTGCTGCCGGTGTGCTACGGCGACGCGCTCTACGGCATGTGGAAGGGTTTCGAAGATTTGAAGGCGCTGGGCTGGATCGATCGCGTGCCGCGCTTTGTCGCCGCCGAAGTCTCGGGCTCGCTGACGCAAGGCATGGCAAGCGGCGATGTGGCGCCGCCGGTGGTCGAGCGCAATGCGCCGTCGATCGCGACCTCCATCGGCGCGGCGCAGGCCACCGTGCAGGGGCTGGAGACGCTGCGACGTTCGCGCGGCCTCGCGGTCACCATCGAAGATGACGATCTCCGGCGCTGGGTGGTGATGCTCGCGGCCAAGGAGGGGATCTGGCCCGAGGCTTCTTCCGCCGCGCCCTTTGCCGCGATCGAACGCCTGCGCGCCGACGGCACGATCAAGCCGCACGAGCGCTGCGTCGCGCTGCTGACGGCGGCGGGACTAAAAGACCCGGGTCCGATCGAGCAGGCCCTGCCCGAGCCGCCGCTGGTGAGCGGTGGCCTGCCGGAACTACTGGCCGGCCTCAAGAACGCCTACGGGTTCGTGCCATGAAGGATCTGGGCGTTTCCATCGACGGCCGCGCGCCGCTTTCCGAGATCGAGGCGCAGGCGCGGGCGGCGGAAGAGGGCGGCGCCACGACGCTGTGGATCGCCTGTCATCTTTTCCTGCGCGATCCAGTCACCACCGCGGCGCTGGCGCTCGCGGCGACGAAGAAGATCAGGATCGCCCTGATGGCGATGAGCCCCTATTCGATCCATCCGGTCTATATCGCGATGGCGGCGGCCAGCCTGGAAGAAAAATATCCCGGCCGCGTGATCCTCTGCCTGGGGGCGGGCGCGCCGGCCGATCTCAAGGCCGCCGGCATCGAGTCGCCCAAGCCGCTGGTCGCGATCGGCGAGGCGATAAAAATCTGCCGCCAGCTCTTCGCCGGCGAGATGGCGGGCTTCGAGGGGCAGATGTTCAAGGTCGCGGGCCGCCGCCTCGCGAACGGTGGCGCGCGCATCCCGATCACTGTCGCCGCATCGCGGCCGGCCATGCTGAAGCTGGCAGGCCGTGAAAGCGACGGCGTGTTGATCTCGGCCGCGACCTCGCCGCCGTTCGTGAAGGCCTGCCTCGATCAGGTGGGAGCGGGCCGCAAGTCCTGCCTCGTCTACACCAAGCTCGGATCCCTCGATTCGATCCGCCGTCCGATCGGCTTCGTGCTGCGCGGCGCGCACCATGCCGAGAACGTGCGGCTGGGCGGCACCAATCTCGACCAGCAGGCGCTGGCCGTGGCCTATGCCGCGGAAAACTGGAGCGAGGTCGACCGGCTGGTCAGCGACGATGTCGTGCGCCGCCACACCGCCTGCGGCACGCCGCAACAGGTGCGCGACAAGCTCGACGAATATCGTGCCATCGGCGTCGACGAGATCGTGCTGGGCGGCCTCGACGACGCCACATCCATCGCGGCCGCATTGGAGGCGGTCAACAAATGAAGTTCAGTATCTCGCTTCCCACCGGCTTCGAAGGCGTCATGTATCCCGTGCCGTTCGTCGATCCGACCGACTTCGTGCGCATGGCCAAGCTTGCCGAGAAGCTCGGCTACCACTCGGTGTGGGGCAACGATCACATCCAGAGCCAGAACTATGTGCGCGAGCTCTATCCCGACTCGCCGCCCAACTTCTACGAGCTGCTGACCGTGCTGTCGTTCTGCGCCGCCGCCACGACGACGCTCGAAGTGGGCACGGCGCTGGCGGTGCAGCCGATGCGCGATCCGTTCTGGCTGGCCAAGACCGCCTCCACGATCGACCAGCTCTCGGGCGGCCGGCTGATCCTGGCCCTGGGCATCGGCGCCTATCGCGAGGAGTTCGCCGCCTGGGCGCCGCGCATCGCGGCCACGGCGCAGCGCGGCGAGATGATGGACGAGGGCCTCGACCTGATGAAGCGGCTGTTCACCGAGCGCCGCGTCACGCACGAGGGCAAGTACTACGCGGTGAAAGACATCGAGATGTATCCCAAGCCCAAGCGCGAGCCGTTCGCGCTGTGGCTGGGCGGGCACAACAAGCCCACCATCGAGCGCACCGCGCGCCATGCCACCGGCTGGCTGCCGGGCTGGCGGCCGTGGCCGGAGCTCGAGGAGTGGGTCAAGATCCTGAAGAATCGCGCCCATGAACTCGGCCGCGACCCGAAGGAGATCGAGATCGCGCCGCAGTTCTCCATCACGATCGCCAAGACCACCGAGGAAGCCGAGAAGCGCTACATGGCATCGGGCCTCGTCCATCATCGCAAGTCGCTGGCCTATACCGGCCGCGACCTGTCCAAGCAGATGGTGGCGAACCTCATCGGCTCGCCCGACCTCATCCGGGAGAAGGTCGAGGGCCTGCGCAAGATCGGCGTCGACCATGCCTGCGCCCTGATGATCCCGGCGGACACGATGTCGGAATACGAGGACCAGGTGGAGTGGTTCGCCAAGACCGTGATGGCATGAGGCGTCGCGATCTGCTCGCGGCTCTCGGCGTCGTGCTTGCCGCGCGTGCCGAGGCGCAGTCTCCCGTGCGCCTCGCCTGGATCGAGCCCGGCAGTGCCGCGTCCGGGGTGCCCCGGCTTGCGGCGATGCGCCAGGGCCTGGCGGATAACGGCCTGATCGAAGGACGGGACTATGTCCTCGAAGTCTTTGCAGCGGATGGCGACTATCAGCGCTTTCCCGCCGTCGTCCAGAAAGCCATGGACACGCATCCGACCGTCCTGTTGGTCACGACAATTCTCTCGGTGCGCGCCGCCCAGCAGGCGACGAAGACCCTTCCGATCGTGTTCGTCGGCACCAACGACCCGGTGGGCGCCGGCCTGATCGACAGTCTCGCCCGTCCGGGCGGGAATACGACCGGAGTCGCGACCATGAGCGACCAGGCCGCGCCGAAGCTCGTGGACATGATGCACAGGGCATTACCGGCGGCGCGGCGGGTCGCCGTGTTGATCAATCCCGGCAATCCCACCAACCGGCCGATCTTCGAAAGCATTCGCACCTCGGCCCGCAGCGTCGGGATCGACGTCGAGGCCATCGAAGTGACTGCGCCCGCGTCGATCGACGCGGCGTTCGGCCCTGCTTCGGCACCGCAGCCCGACGCGGTGATCATGGTGCTCGACGCCATGCTGGTCTCGATTGTCGGCCGTATCGTCCAAATCTGCGTCGACCGTCGGATTCCGCTGCTCGGCGCCGGTCGCGAGCAGACAGAGGCGGGAGGCCTGCTGAGCTACGGCCCGTCGCTCGATTCGCTGATCCGGCGCTCGGGCTATTTTGTGAAGCGCATCCTGGCGGGCGCGCCGCCCCGCGATCTGCCGGCCGAACAGCCCACCAAGTTCGAGCTGACGATCAACCTCAAGACCGCGCGGGCGATCGGCGCCACGATCCCCCAGAGCGTGCTGGCCGAGGCCGACGACCTGATCGAGTAAATCGTCTTTTTTCGGACACATAATCGGGTATTCGCCTGGCCTGAAACGTGCTTGATGGGGGTCAGGAGATGTCATGACGTCACTGACCATTCGGCACGTCACGACCTACCGCTATCGGCAGCCGGTCTCGTTCGGCGAGCATCGCCTGATGCTGCGGCCGCGCGAGCAGCATGACCAGAAGATCATCGAGGCGCGCCTGGGCATCACGCCGGAGCCCAGCAGTCTTCGTTTTGTCGAGGACAGTTTCGGCAACCACGTGGCGATCGCCGAGTTCACGGAACAGGCGAGCGAGCTCAGCTTCGAAAGCATCGTAAGCCTGGAGCATCTGCCGGGGGAAACCTCGGCGAGCGGGCTCGATGAACGCGCGCGGACCTATCCCGTCGACTACACCGGCATCGTGGCGCCCGACCTCGCCGAGGGCCTGCAGCGCCGTCATCCCGATCCGGACAACGAGATCGGCGGCTGGGCCGCGCAGTTCCTGCCGGCGGACGGCCCGGTCGACACGCTCGACCTGCTCGGCCGCCTGTCGCGCGGCATCCGGCAGGGCTTCCTCTATCGCCGCCGGGAAGCCAAGGGCATCCAGTCGCCGCTGGAAACGCTGCGGCTGGGCCGCGGCACCTGCCGCGATTTCGCGCTGCTGATGATCGAAGCCGCGCGCACGCTGGGGTTCGCGGCACGCTTCGCCTCCGGATATCTCGCGAGCCCGTCGCAAGAGCCGTTGGAACCCGAAGCGAAAAAAACCGTTTCCTCAGCCTCGGAAGAAGGACCGCACGGCGCCACCCATGCCTGGGCGCAGGTCTATCTGCCGGGCGCGGGCTGGGTCGACGTCGACCCGACCTGCGGCAGCGTCGGCAAGGCCGCCTTGGTGACCGTCGCCGTCGTGCACGATCCGAACGATGCGCTTCCCCTGCACGGCACCTTCATCGGGGGGCCGTCCGATCCGCTCGGCATGGACGTCCATGTCAGCGTCACGTCGCGGAGCGCCTAGATACCAGAGGACTGTCTTGATCAAGATCCAGGTCGGCTACGAAATCGTTTATGACTTCCCGCAGCCGACGCCGGTGATCATGGTGCTCGGCACGCATTTCTCGCGCACTGCCGACGTGCTCACGCCGGATTATCCGACGGTCAGTCCTCGCGTCCCGATCGCCACCTATCACGACAGTTTCGGCAATCTGTGCAGCCGCATGCTGGCGCCCGCGGGCCGGGTGAGCGTTTCCGCGAACGGCGTCGTGCGCGATTCGGGCCTTCTCGATGCCGTGGCACCGTGGGCCCCGCAGCACGCCGTCGAGGATCTCCCGGCGGAGACGCTCTCGTTCCTGCTGGGCAGCCGCTACTGCGAGACCGACCGGCTGACCGAGGCGGCGTGGCAGCTGTTCGGCAACATCCCGCCGGGCTGGGCGCGTGTGCAGGCGATCATCGACTTCGTGCACGCCCATATCACCTTCGGCTACGAATACGCCCGTCCCACCAAGACGGCGTGGGATGCCTTCGTCGAGAAGACGGGCGTGTGCCGCGACTACGCGCACCTCGCCATCACTTTCTGCCGCTGCCTGAACATTCCCGCGCGCTACTGCACCGGCTATCTCGGCGACATCGGCATCCCGCCGGTCGATGCGCCGATGGATTTCGCCGGCTGGTTCGAGGCCTATCTCGGCGGCCAGTGGTTCACGTTCGACGCGCGCAATCACGTGCCGCGCATCGGCCGCATCCTGATCGGCCGCGGCCGCGACGCCGCCGACGTGCCGATCGCCTATACCTTCGGACCGAACGCGCTGGTCAGCTTCAAGGTCTGGACCGACCAAGTGGGCTAGCGACGAAGGCGGAGTTGCCTTGCGTGCCTGTGTTCCTTTCCAATGGTACGATGAAAGGGACAAAAGCGGAGGCAAGGACAGATGAGCGTGCGTGCAGGACGTGAGTTTCTGGCGATACCGGGGCCGACCACGGTGCCCGACGAGGTACTGCGCGCAATGCATCGCCCGGCGATGGATATCTACTCCGGCCCGCTGCTGGCGCTGACGGACGGCCTGTTGCGGGACGTTGCGCGCGTCTTCGGCACGAAGGGCCGGGCCTACATCTACATCGCCAACGGCCATGGCGCCTGGGAGGCCACGCTGACCAACGTGCTCAGCAAGGGAGACAAGATCCTGGTGCTGGAGAGCGGCCGCTTCGCGATCGGCTGGGGCGAGAATGCCCGGCGCATGGGCGTGGACGTCGAGGTGCTGAAAGGCAGCATGCGCCGCGCCGTTCGTCCCGACGAGGTCGAGGCGCGCCTCAGGGCCGACAAGGACGGCGCCATCAAGGCCGTGCTCGTGGCCCAGATCGACACCGCGTCGGGCGTGGTGAACGACATCGCAGCGATCGGCAAGGCGATGCGGGCGGCCGGGCACGACGCGCTGCTGATGGTCGATGCGGTGGCCTCGCTGGGCTGCATGCCGTTCGAAATGGACGCCTGGGGCGTGGACGTCGCGATGTCGGGTTCGCAGAAGGGCATGATGACGCCGCCCGGACTGGGCTTCGTCGTGGCCAACGACCGCGCGCGCGAGGTGCACAAGAAGGCGGGACTGCGCACGCCCTACTGGGACTGGACCGATCGCGAAGGCGAGCAGCACTACCAGAAATATGCCGGCACGCCGCCCGAGCATCTTCTGTTCGGCCTGCGCCAGGCGCTCGACCTGCTGTTCGAGGAGGGCCTCGCCAATGTGCACCGCCGTCACCGGCTGCTGGCCGAAGCGGTGCGACGGGCGGTCGGCGTGTGGGCGGAAGGCCAGGCGATCGGTTTCAACATCGTCGAGCCGCACGAGCGCTCCGACTCGGTGACCTGCGTGCTGGTCAACGGTCACGATCCCGAGGCGCTGCGCGCCTATTGCGACAAGAAGTGTGGCGTCATCGTGGGCCACGGCATCGGCGAGCTTTCGGGCAAGGCGATCCGGATCGCCCACATGGGCCACGTCAACGCGCCGATGATGCTGGGCACGCTGGGCGTGGTGGAGATGGGTCTGGCGGCGCTCGGCATCCCGCACGGCAAGGGGGGCGCGCAGGCCGCGATCGATTGGCTGGGCTCGGAGGTCAAGGCCTGACGGCGACTACTGACCGCGTCGCCGCCGGTATTCCACTTCCCTGGCGGCGAGCTCTTCCAGCTTCTTGCGGCCCTCTTCCTTGGGCGACGGCACCGCCAGCGCCGCGCGCAGGATGCGGCGTACTTCTTCCTCCATCGACCGGCCGTTCTCGGCCGCCCGCAGCCGCAACTGCCGCTTCAGATTGTCGTCGATTTGGCGAATCAGGAGGGAGGCCATAGTGGCCAACTCTAGGAAGCGGGCAGCGTGATATCAATGATATCATTGATATCAGGGGGTGGCGGATTCTGGGACAAACGGCGTTCCGCTCAAGCGGGCCAACGTTTTAGCTGTCCCAGGATTTTGGGATTCCGGCCCTACAGCAGGTCCTTCACCGCCTCTTTGTAGCGCGTGATGGCCTTCAGGTGATCGTCGTAGGTCTTGCCGGCGATGCGCTGGTGGATGGCGCTCGAGAAGGTCGTGTGCGCCGTGATGTGCGTCACGCCCGCCTTCTTCCAGAAGGCGATCTCCCTGCGCCAGTCGTCCTCGTTGCCCTTGCCGACCGAGGTCCAGACGTCGAGGCCGACATCCTTCGGGTCGCGGCCCGCGGCCGTGATCAGGCCGCGCAGCTTCTCGAGAACCGCGAGCGCCTCGTCGCCCGGCGGCCAGCGGTTGGGGATGAAGCCGTCGCCGTACTTGGCCACGCGCTCGAGGGTCTGTTCGGCATGGCCGCCGAACCACACCGGCACCTTGCCCGACTTCGGGCGCGGATTGATGCCGCCGTCGGTGAGCTGGTGGTACTTGCCCTTGAAGTTGATCGAGGGGTTGGCCCACAGCGCCTGCATGTACTGGACCTGCTCTTCGGAGCGCCTGCCGCGGGTGTGGAAATCCATGCCGAGGCCTTCGAATTCGATCGTGTTCCAGCCGACACCGACCCCGAGGCGGAAGCGGCCGCCGCTCAGCTCATCGAGACAGGCGGCCTGCTTGGCGACCAGCGCTGCCTGCCGTTGCGCCAGGATGAGCACGCCCGAGGCGAAGCCGATCTTCTTCGTCAGGCCCGAAAGATAGGCGAAGAGCACGAACGGATCCTGATAGGGCGAGGCGTAACCGCCCGCGCGCGAGCCGGCCGGCGCCTTGGCGGGATCGGCGTTCAGCACGTGGTCGGGACAGACGAGGAAGTCGAACCCCAACCCCTCGGCCGCCTGCGCATAGTCGCGCATCACGACGGGGCCGGTGCCGATGTCGCTGAAAGGGAGGTTCACGCCGAGTTGCATCTTCATCTCACGCCACCTTCTGCAAGAGCTTTGCCCAGCGATCGAGCTGCGGCAGGATCACGTCCGACTTCGCCGAATCGAGGCTGACGATCACGCGCACGACGCCCGCGTCGCGGTCGGCCTTCAGCATATCCTCGTCTTCCTTCGCGCCCCAGATGGTGACCGGCACGCTGCGGCCGGCCTCGGCCTCGAGCGCGTGGAAGTCGCCCAGTCTGTCGCGCACGTTCTCGTACTGGGGCCGCGACCGATGCGGCATCCAGCCGTCGCCGTAGCGCACCGCCCGGCGTGCGCCATAAGGATAAGCCCCGCCGACCCATATAGGCGGATGCGGCTTCTGCAGGGGCTTGGGCCAGGTCATCATCGGATCGAAGTTCACCATCTCGCCGTGATACTCGGGCTTGGACTTGGTCCAGATCACCTTCATCGCCTCGATCTTCTCGCGCGCGAGCTTGTGGCGGGTCTCGAACGTCGTGCCGTGGTTGGCCATCTCGTCCCTGTTCCAGCCGTTGCCAATGCCGAACAGGAAGCGGCCGCCCGAGAGCTGGTCGATCGAGGCCACGAGCTTGGCCGTCTGGATCGTGTCGCGCTGGGTGATCAGGCAGATGCCGGTGCCGACCATGAGTGTCCTGGTGACGGCCGCTGCCGCCATCAGCGCCACGAACGGGTCCATGGCGTCATAGTATTTCTTCGGCAGTTCGCCGCCGCTGGGGAAGGCCGACTCGCGGCTGAGCGGGATGTGCGAATGCTCGGGCGACCACACCGAGTCGAAGCCGCGCTCCTCCAGCGCCGTGCCCAGCTCGCCGGGCGACATGGAATAGTCGGTGAAGAACATCGCGGCGCCGAGTTTCATGGCGTCTCTCTCCTAGATATGCGGCAGGACGTCTTCGATCAGCCGCTTCGTTTGTGCGATCACCTCGTCGCCCGAGCCGACGGGGCGCAGGATGAACTTCTCGATGCCGACGGCGACATATTGCGCGACGCGGTCGCGGATCACCTGGGCGTCGCCGATCGCGAAGTAGCTGCTCGCGTCACGGCCGGTGCGCTTGGCGTAGGCCGCCATCGCGCCGGTCACGAGATTGTCGGAGGCGCTGCCGAAGTAGAAGGGGAAGGCCGCGCCATAATGATCCTCGTCGATCGTGCGGCCGGCCTCGACGACGGCCTTCTTGATCGCGGCCACGACGCGGCCCGCATCTTTCAGCGTCTCGCCGCCGCCCTGCCAGCCGGTGCCGTACTTCGCCGTGCGCCGGATCGCGGCGTCGGACGAGCCGCCGATCCACATCGGCAGGTCGGGCTGCACCGGCCTGGGCGCGATCGACGCGCCCTTGAGGCGATAGTGCTTGCCCGCGAAGTCGACCGAGTCCTCGCGCCACAGCCGCGCGATGATCTCGAGACTCTCGTCGGTGCGCTTGCCCCGGGTCTTGGTGTCGATATCGAGCGCTTCCCACTCGGGACCGAGCGGGCTGCCGATGCCGAAGGCCGGCAGCAGGCGGCCTTCCGATAGCACGTCGATGGTGGCGCACTGCTTGGCCAGCAACACCGGATCGCGCAGCGCCAGCGACACCACGTTCATGCCGAAGCGCAGCCGGCGTGTGCGGCCGGCCAGCGCGCCCATGGTCGCCATGCATTCCAGGATGGGCTGCTTGCTCACCAGCCGGTCGGTCTGCCACAGCGAATCGACACCGCCCGCCTCGCAGAGATCGACCCAGCGCCAATAGTCGCTGCCCGACTTGAACGGGAAGTCCATCAGCCCGAGGCCGATTGCAACACTCATGGCGCGACGCTCACGCGGCGACCCTCACGCGCCGACCTTCGCGAGCGGCGCCTGCTTGTCGAGGAAGGCCAGGATCTCGTCGCGCGTGCCGTCGGGCACCGCCAACAGCGCACCCTCGATGCCGGCCTTGGCGTAGCTCTCCAGCACCTCGGCCTTGTTGGGCGCGCCGAACACGGTGATCGTGAGCGACTTGGGATCGCGGCCCTTTTCATTCGCGGCTTTGGCAAGACGCGCCTTGGCCTCGACCGGATCGAAACCGGCGCGCGTGCGCGGGAACCAGCCGTCGCAATACTCGACCACGCGCTTCAGCGTGTGATCGCTCTCGCCGCCCAGCACGATCGGCGGATGGGGGCGCTGGACGGGCTTCGGGTACGACCAGACCGGATCGAAGTTCACGAACTGGCCGTGATAGGACGCCTCCTCCTGCGTCCACAGCGCCTTCATGGCGAGCACGTGCTCGCGCATGATCTTGAAGCGCTCTTTGTGCGTGGCGCCGTGGTTCTCCATCTCGTCGACGTTCCAGCCGCCGCCGATGCCGAAGATGAAACGGCCGTTCGAAAGCATGTCGAGGCTGGCGATCGCCTTGGCGGTCACGATCGGCTCGTGCTGCGGCACGAGGCAGATGCCGGTGCCGATCTTGAGCTTCTTGGTCGCGGCCGCTGCGAAGGCCAGCGCCACGAACGGATCGTGGGTGTGGGCGTAGCGCTTGGGCAGCTCGCCGCCGCCGGGAAAGGGCGTCTTCCTGCTGAGCGGAATATGGGTGTGCTCGGGCACGTAGAGCGAACTGAAGCCGCGATCTTCCAGCGCCTTCGCCAATTCGGCGACGTCGATGCCGTAATCGACGGGAAAATAGAAAACCCCTACGTCCATTGATGTTTCCTCCGGAAGTCGCTTCGGGACGATACGTCCGCTAACGTGAACCTGCAAAGAAGCTTGAGGGACCCATCATGAAGCTCGGACGCCTCGGAGTCTGGTACTCGACCGACAAGTTGAACGGCGCGCAGCTCGGCGAACTTGCCAAGACCATCGAAAAGAACGGCTATTCGGCGTTCTGGTACCCCGAATCGCGCGGCTACGAATCGATGTCGCTGGCCACGTATCTCCTGTCGAAAAGCGAGAAGCTCGTGATCGGCAGCTCGATCGCCAACATCTACGCCCGCGATCCCTATACCGCGCGCCGCGCGATGGTGTCGCTGAACGACTGGTTCGGCGGCCGCTTCATTCTGGGCCTCGGCGTCAGCCACATACCGATGGTCGAGGGCCTGCGCGGCCATCGCTATGACAAGCCGCTCGGCACGATGCGCGCCTATCTGGAGGGCGTTCACAAGGACCTGCCGCCGGGTACTGAAGCGCCGGTCGTCGTGGCGGCGCTCGGGCCCAAGATGCTGGAACTCAGCGCCGAGAAGTCGATGGGCGCCGTGCCCTACAACGTGACGCCCAAGCACACGGCGCAGGCGGCGAAGATCCTCGGGCCGAAGAAGATCCTGGCGGTCGAGCAGAAGGTCACGATCGAGACGGATCCGGTGAAGGCGCGCGCGCTCGGCCGCAAGGAACTCAGCCGCTACATGGTACTGCCGAACTACCGCAACAACTGGCTGCGCGAGGGCTTCAGCGAGGCCGATCTCGCCGATGGCGGCAGCGACCGGTTCATCGACGCCATGTGCCTGTGGGGCGACACCGCCACGATCAAGAAGGGCCTGCGCGCGCACTTCGACGCCGGCGCCACCCATGTCTGCCTGCAGCCTGTGCATGCCGACGGCGACTTCGCCGCCCGCGACCGCATGCTGGCGGCCTTGGCGGACACCTGAGGAGAACGAGGATGGACTTCGGTATCGCGGTCGCGACGGCGGCCGATTCGTGGAAGGTGGCGCAGCGGGCCGAGGAACTGGGCTTTAGCCACGCCTGGTTCTACGACACGCAGATGCTCTCGGCCGACTGCTTCGTGGCCATGGGCGCTGCCGCCGTGAACACCAGGAAGATCCGCCTCGGCACCGGCGTGCTGGTGCCCTCCAACCGCATCGCGCCGGTCGCGGCCAATGCGCTCGCGACGCTGAACCAGCTGGCCCCCGGCCGCATCGACTTCGGCGTCGGCACGGGCTTCACGGCCCGGCGCGCGATGGGCTTCGGCGCGATGAAGGTCGCGGACATGGAGACCTATATCGCGCAGGTCTATGCGCTCCTGCGGCGCGAGACCGTCGATTTCGAGATGGAAGGTCAAAAGAAGAAAATCCGCTTCCTCAATCCCGAGCTGCCGCTGTTCAACACGCAGGATCCGATCGCGCTCCACCTCTCGGCCTTCGGGCCGCGTACGCGCGACCTCACCGCCAAGCTCAAAGCCGGATGGATCGACTTCGTCTCCAACGTGGCGCACGGCGTGAAGGAAGTGACCGACATGCGCGAGGCGTGGACCAAGGCCGGCCACGCCGTCGGCGACCTGCAGGCGACGGCCTTCGCGCTGGGCTGCGTGCTGCAGGACGGCGAACCGGCGGACTCTGAACGCGCCATGGCCCAGGCCGGCCCGCGCGCCGCCGTGATGCTGCATCGCGCGGCCGACGAGGCCATGATGGGCTTCAAGCCCGGCACGACGGCAATGCCTGCGCGGCAGCACCCGGAGGTCGAGGGCTATCTTGAGCTGGCCAAGGGCTTCGAGCCCAAGGACGCGCCCTACCTCAACAACCACCGCGGCCATCTGATGTTCGTAAAGCCGGAGGAGCGCAAGTTCGTGACGGCCGACCTCGTCAAGATGACGTCGTGGACCGCGACCGAACGCGAACTGAAGCAGCGCATCGGCACGCTGCGCGATGCCGGCTACACCCAGTTCACGATCCAGATCGTCCCCGGCCAGGAAAGGGCGATCGAGGATTGGGGCAGGATCGCGAAGGCGTTCGCCTAGACTACCTTCGGCATGACCTCTTCGGCGAAGACCTGCATCTGGTCCAGCAACTCGGGCACGGAGTTGGCGGCGAAGTAGAGGCCGAGCAGGTGGGTGACGCCGGCCTCCTTGAAGGCCATCGCCTTGTCGATGATCTCCGCCGGCGTGCCGATCAGGTTGATCTCTTCGTGCGTCGCCGTGCCCTGGCCTTTCAGTGTCGACTTGCCGAGCGAGATCAGGTGCTTGTTCATCTGGCTCTTGCGGAAGCTCTCGAGCGCGGCCTCGCGCGTCTTGCCGACGTGGACGACGAACTGCGGGCAGACCTCGATCTGCTTCCAGTCGCGGCCGGCCTTCTCCGCCTGCTCGCGCAGGCTCTTCACGCCGGCGCGGATGCGGTCGACGTGCATGCCGGCGGGCAGCCAGCCGTCGGCCCACTTCACCGTGCGCTCGATGTTGTTCACGTGGTTGCCGCTCACATAGATCGGCAGCTTCTTCTGGAACGGCTTGGGGAAGAGCTCGACGTCCTTGAACTTGTAGTACTTGCCGTCGAAGGAGCAGACGCGGTCCTTGAATAGCAGGTTCAGCGCCTGCAGGCCCTCGTCGACGATATCGCCGCGGTCGATCGTGGCGTCGGGCTGCAGCGCCTTGAATTCCTCGCGATAGGCGCCGATGCCGATGCCGAGCTCGAGCCGGCCTTTGCCGAAGTGGTCGAGGGTCACGATCTGCTTGGCGGCGACCACGATGTCGTGGCGCATCGGCAGGACCAGGATGCCGGTGCCGACCTTGATCTTCTTGGTCTCCGACAGCACGAAGGCGTAGGTGATCAGCGGCTCCCAGAAGCGCGGCGGCACCGGGAACTCGGCGCGCACGTAGTTCTGGGTCGTCATGTGGTCGTTGCCCCAGACCGAGTCGTAGCCGAACTTCTCGGCGGCCTGGGCGATCTTGATGACGTTTTCGGGATCGGAGAAGGGGATGGGATAGGTCAACCCTTCCATCCCGGTCGGCAGGCCGGCACTTACACGCATCTCTTCGCTCCCCTTACAGTCCAAACCTCATCCTGAGGAGGCCCGCAGGGCCGTCTCGAAGGATGGGCAACGGGCAAGGTGCTCGTTCCCATGCTTCGAGACGCTCGCTGCGCTCGCTCCTCAGCATGAGGGAAATGTTGATCGACGCTTGCTATTCAGCCGCCTGGGCACGCAGCTTTGCCGTCGCACTCTCGTCGACCGAGAAGTCGTCGTTGACGGCGACGCCGTAGTCGCGGCGCGCGGCGTCGGACGAGATGAAGCCCTGGCGCACGTCCTCGGCCACGGTCGCGGCGGGCCGCTTGCGCGGGCTGCCCAGTCCGCCGCCGCCCGGCATCGAGATGATGAGGCGGTTTTTCTTCGGCACGGTCTGCTGGCCCATGCCGCGCAGCTTGGTGCCGTCGTCGAGCGTTACCTTGCCCGCCATGCCGTCATGGCCGCCGTCGCGGCCGCGCGGCGGATGGTCGACTCGGTCGTAGTAGGCGCTGATGGCGAACGGTGCGGTATCGAGGGTCGAGACCTCCATGATCTGGCCGAGGCCGCCGCGGAACTCGCCGGGGCCGCCGGAATCCTGCCGGTATTCCTTCTTCCAGATGACGATCGGGGAGATCGTCTCGTTGACCTCGGCCGGCACGTTGCGCACGCCGCTGGGGAACGCGGTGGCCGAGAGACCGTCGCGTCCCGGACGGGCGCCGGTGCCGCCGGCATGGAAACTCATGATGTTGAAGGCGATGGCGTTGGCCGTCTCGGACGGATCGCCGTCGACGCGGCCCGGGCCGCCGGTCGCCGAGAGATTCCACAGGCACGAGGCGCCTTCGGCCGGCACGCCTCCCTTCAGGGCCTGGTGCAGGCAGCCGAACATCACGTCGGGCAGCATCTGGCCGGTGACGTGGCGGGCCGCGACGGGCGAGGGATGCTTGGCATTCAGGATGCAGCCCTCCGGCGCGGTGATGCGGATCACCTCGAGAGAGCCTTCGTTGTTCGGCACCTTGGGCGACACGATGCACTTCACGCCGAACGACGCGTAGGCCTCGGTGTAGCAGTGCGGCACGTTGATGCCGAAGGCCGACACGCCGGATGTGCCGGTGAAGTCGACGTCGATGCCGGTCGGGCCGATCTTCATTGTGGCCACGAGGTCGATCGGCTTGTCGTAGCCGTCGACCGTCATCGAGAACTTGTATTCGCCCGGCGTGATCTTGGAGATCGCCTCGAGCGAAGCCTGCCTGGACTTGGCCAGGATGTGCGCGCCCAGGCGGTCGAGGTCGTCGATGCCGAACTCGTCCATCATCTCGATCAGGCGGCGGCAGCCGATCTCGTTGCAGGTCGCCAGCGAGTAGAGATCGCCCACGACCTGGACCGGCTCGCGCACGTTGGCCGCCACGATGTCGGTCAGGGTCTGGTCGACCTTGCCTTCGCGCGCGAAGTGCATCAGCGGGATGTAGAGGCCTTCCTCGTAGACCTGGCGCGCATCGGCGCCCATGCCGCGGCCGCCGATGTCGACCACGTGGCAGGTCGAGGCGAAGAGGGCGACCATCTTGCCCTGGCGGAAGGTCGGCGTGACGAAGGTGAAGTCGTGGAGATGGCCGGTGCCCTTCCACGGATCGTTGGTCAGGTAGATGTCGCCTTCCTTCATCGTCTTCGCCGGAAAGCGGTCGAGGAAGTGATAGACGGCGCGGGCCATCGAGTTGATGTGGCCCGGCGTGCCGGTCACGGCCTGCGCCAGCATCGCGCCCGAGAGATCGAACACGCCGGCGGACAGGTCGCCCGCTTCACGCGTCGACGTGGAGAAGCCCGTGCGCATCAGCGCCAGCGCCTGCTCCTCGACGACCGCGATCAGGCGGTCCCACATCAGTTGCAGGCGAATGGGCGACAGCGGATCGTTGATGCTCATGTTCCCACCTTTTCCAACAGGATGGCGCCGATCGGGGTGATCCGCGCGGTGAAACTCTTCGGGACGATGGTCGTGGTCTCGTCCTCGGCGATGACCGCCGGG
>CAIWTJ010000051.1 GCA_903915535.1 Enhydrobacter aerosaccus | reverse complement strand
GATGCGTTTGGCGATCTCGCCGTAGGTGCGGGTCTCGCCGGCCGGGATCTCGGTCAGCGCCTTCCACACTTTCCACTGGAAGGCCGTACCGATGATATCGAGCGGCACGTCGGGCGCGTCGAGCGCGGTGGGCTTGCGGCCATAGAGCCTGGCCAGCACACCCTTCACCCGGGCCGAGAGGGCGCCGTCGTTGCGCGTGATGTCGGCGGACGGGAAGTCGCCCTTCAGTTCCTTTTCGAGCGCGCGATCGCTCTCGCCCAGGAACACGGCGGCGATCCCTTTGTCCGTGGACGCCACCAGCACGCGGCCATAGTCCGAATCGACCGTCGTGTAGTCGATGTGCGCGCCGGCGCCGCCCTTGGCGTAGGTCGCGGGCGTCATGCCCAGCGACTTGTCGCTATGTTCGTAGACGCGGCTCGGCGAGCCGTAGCCCGCGCCATACATGGCGCCCGCGACGGACTCGCCCGCGCGTAGCGCCTTGCGGAAACGCTCGCGCTTCCGGGCGACCAGCCAGTCGCGCGGATTGACGCCCAGTTCGGCCACGAAGCGCTTGCTCAGGGTGTTGGCGGTCAGGCCGACCTTGCGGGCGACCTCGGCCAGCGACGGCGGCGTGTCGCCGTCGGCGGCGTCGAACAGCGCCGTCGCGCGGGCCACCGGTTTGCTGAGGCCGGCTTCGCTGTGCCAGTCGCGCGGCTTGCAGCGCTTGCACGCGCGGAAGCCCGCAGCCTCTGCCGCTTCCGGGGAGGCGTGGAAGGCCACGTTCTTGCGCAACGGCGGACGGGCCGCACAGGAGGGGAGGCAATAGACGCCGGTCGATTTGACCGAGAACCAGAACCGTCCGTTGGAAGCGCGGCTGCGCTTCTGGACGGCCTGCCAGCAGGTTTCCGGGTCGGGAAGGCCAGGGTGGGAGAGACTGGCGAGCGCCATTTGGGGGAGTGACAGAGAGTGTTGGGTCATGACGCCACTGTAGGCATCTCCTCCAACCTGCTCTATCCGGCGCCCGCCGGCAATTCCCGACCCGGAAGTTGCTGGATTCTGCTCTGGTTAAGCCCAGTAGCCCTTGTCTGCCTCGAAACGGGCACGCGAACGGTCGATGCCGATATCGCGCAACAGGCGGTCATCGAGCTCGGCAAGCTGGCGGCGCGACTTGCGCAGCTCCGCACGGTTCATGAGAGCCTCGACACCGACCACGGCCATTCCAGCCAGCAGCGCCACGGCGCGGCCGAAAGAGAAGGAGGGGGTTCCCGCGGGGGCGATTTCCCGTACGGTGGATAGGGTCGACATGGCTTAGCTCCGTTAGAGGCGATCGGCGCCGAATTGCTCCGTTGCACCTCGTTTACTGCCCTAATTTGTTGTATGCTTGCCTCGTTCACAAAGGATCAAAGCTCGGGGGAGACATAGAAAAACTATGCACTCGTTGCCTTAAATGAGCCGTTCTCAACTGCCCCTGAATGCGCTGCGCGCCTTCGAGGCGGCCGCCCGTCACGCCAGTTTCACGCATGCCGCGGAGGAGCTGCACGTGACGCAGGCCGCGGTCAGCCATCAGGTGAAAGCCCTCGAGGAGCGCCTCGGCGTTGCGCTTTTCGTGCGCCGTCCGCGCGGTCTCGAAATCACCGGCGAAGGCCAGGCGTTGCTGCCCGATCTGCGCGATGCGTTCGACCGCATGACCAACGCGCTCGAGCGCGTGGGACGCAAGGCCAACTCGGGCACCTTGAACGTCAATCTGGTGACGACCTTCGCGCTGGGCTGGCTGGCGCCGCGGCTGCATCGTTTCCAGACCAAGCATCCCGAGATCGAGGTGCGCATGACGACGGCGTCACGCCGCGTCGATTTCGCGCGCGAGGATTTCGACTGCGCCATTCGCTTCGCGGTGCAGCCGGAGCCCGACCTGCATGCCACGCGTCTGTTCAGCGACGTGCTGACGCCGCTCTGCGGCAAGCGTTACAAGGACAAGCTGAAGACGCTCGACGATCTGAAGCGCGTACCCTTCATCGACATGACCTACGATCCCGAATGGGCGATCTGGCTGCGCGCCGTGGGCATGGGCGACTTCAAGCCCAAGCGCGTTCTCACCTTCGACTCGACGATGATCGCGGTGGAAGCGGCGATGGAAGGCGCGGGCGTGGCCGTCGGTCCGCCGCAGCTCTTTCGCGAGGAGCTGGCCGAGGGCCGGCTGTTCCAGCCGTTCCCGCAGATCGTCGACTCGGGAAAAGCCTGGTGGTTCGTCTGCCCGCCCGCGTCGTCGGGACGGCCGAAGACCAAGGCGTTCGAAGAATGGCTGGTCGAGGAATTGAGCGCGCCGCAGACACGGTCGATGCGCCCGGCGATCGCCGCTGTCGGTCGTCGCTGACCGTAATAAAACTAAGGCAGGAGAGTAGAAGATGACGCTCGAGATCAGCCGCCCCTGGGCGCGCGCGGCGACGACCGCTGCCGGCACCGGCGGTGGATTCTTCACGCTGGTCAACACCGGCGCCGAGGGCGACCGGCTGACCGCGGCCTCGACCGCGGCGGCGGAGTCGGTCGAGATCCATGCCATCAAGGTCGTGGGCCCCAACATCAAGATGCAGCCGGTCGAGAAGGGCCTCGCGTTTCCCGCCGGCACGACGATCACCTTGAAGCCGCGCGGCTATCACCTGCTGATGAAGGGCCTCAAGGCGCCGCTCGTGGTGGGCGCCAAAGTGCCGGTCACTCTCACTTTCGAAAAAGCCGGCGAGCGCGTCGTCGAGATGGTCGTCGAGGCGCCGGGGCTCGTGGGCGAGGACGTGTTGAACGAGAGCCTTCAGCCCAAGTAGGAGTGCCGTCCGCCGAACGCGTCCTCGATGGTGAGCGCGTCGGGATCATCACCGAGATAGCCGGGACCGATCGGCACCTTGCCGTGGCCGCCCGGCACATCGAGCACATACGTCGGCTGGGCAAGGCCCGACAGGCGTCCACGCAGGGTTTTCATCAGCGCCTGGCCGCGTTCGATCGAGACGCGGAAGTGCCCCGTGCCGCGCACCAGATCGGGATGGTGCAGGTAGTAGGGTTTCACGCGCGAGGCCACGAGCGCGCGCATGAGCTCGTCGAGCGTATCGGCATCGTCGTTGATGCCGGCCAGCAGCACGGTCTGGCCCAACAACGGAATGCCCGCCTCGGCCAGCCGCGCCAGCGCCGCGCGCGTGGGGGCGCCCAGTTCGCGCGCGTGATTGCAATGCACGCCGAACCAGAGTGTCGCGCGCGCGGGCTTCAGCGCGGCGACCAGTTCGTCGCTCAGGCGCGATGGCTCGACGATCGGCACGCGGCTGTGGATGCGGATGACGGCCACGTGGCCGATGTCATCGAGGCCCGCGATCAGCGCCGCCAGCCGGCGGGGCGCCAGCATCAGCGGGTCGCCGCCGGTCAGGATCACTTCCCAGATTGCGGGATGGGCGCGGATGTAGTCGAGCGCCGCATCCAGTTCGGCATTGCTCAGCGCCTCGCCGCCTGGCCCTACTTTTTCTCGGCGGAAGCAGAAGCGGCAATAGACCGGGCAGGCGTGCAGCGGTTTCAGCAGAACGCGGTCGGGATAGCGGTGCACGATGCCCTTGATCGGCGAGCGCGCCTCGTCGCCGATCGGATCGGCGAGCTCTTCCGGCGCGATCGCGGTCTCGGCGACGGATGGCACGAACTGGCGCGCGATCGGATCTCGAGCGACGTCGCGCCGGTCGATGAGGGCGAGCATCTCGTCCGTCAGCGCGATCGCCATGGAGTCCGCCGCTGCCGAAAGCCGCGGATCGGGCGTGATCAGCCCCTCGCGTTCGAGGGCGTCGAGCGTGCGCAGCGTGGCCATTGCGGGCTCAAATAGGCTGCCTACTCCGCCTTGACGAGTCCTTTGTCGGCGTCCTCGTCGGCCTTGAGCCTGTCGGCCCGCTGCTGACGGCCGCGCCGGTAGAGGCGTATGCCGGCGAGACCGCGCGGCACGAAGATCACGAACACCACCATCACCGCGCCGACGGCGATCAGGTTGTAGACGACGCCGATGAAACGCAGGCCCTCGGTGATGCTGAACAGCAGGATTGCGCCCAGGAACGGGCCCCAGATCGTGCCGATGCCGCCGAACACCGCCATGCCGATCACCAGCGCGCTCGATGCCGAAGAGCCCACCGTCGGGCTGACCAGCTGGATGTAATAGGCATAGAGCGAGCCCGCGAGGCCCGCGAAGCCCGCGCTCAGGCTGAAGGCCAGCAGCTTGTAGTGGGTCGTGTCGATGCCGAGGCTGGCGGCCAGGATCTGGTCCTCGCGGATCGCCCGGAAAGCCGGCCCCGCACTGGTGCGCCGCGTGACGTAGAGCAGGATCGCGAGACCCGTCAGCGACACCGCGGCCACGATGAGATAGGCCATCTGCCTCTGCGCCAGCGGGTCCGCCGGCAGGCCGCTGAAGGTGCCGTAGTCGTGCATGCCGAAGGCGCCGCCGGTCAAAGACTGCCAGTTGGTAACGACCAGGGAGACGATCTCGCCGAAGCCCAGGGTGACCAGGGCGAGATAGTGGCCGCGCAGGCGCAGCGCCGGGAAGCCGACGCCGAGCCCGACCAGCGCGCAGAGCAGCAGCGCCGCCGCCATGCCGACCCACGACGACACGCCCACCAGCTTGGTGAGGCAGGCGGCCGTGTAGGCGCCGATCGCGAAGAACCCGCCATGGCCGAACGAGACCTGCCCGGTGTAACCGCTCAGCACGTCCCAGCTCGCCGCGAACAGCGCCCAGATCAACGCCTGGATCGCGACATGCAGCACGAAGGGATGCGACCAGACGAGCGGCAGCGCGAGGCCCGCCAGCGCGACAACGGCGATTGCGATCGTGCGCGGGCGCAGCACGCTCATGGCTTCTTCCCGAACAGGCCCTGCGGGCGCACCAGCAGGACCAGGATCATGGTGCCGAAGGCGATCGCGTTCTGCCATTCCGACGGGATCACGATGACCGACAAGGCCTCGAGGGTGGCGATGATCAGGCTGGCGACCAGCGCGCCCAGAAGGTTGCCCATGCCGCCCAGGATCGTGATGGCGAAGGCCTTGATGGTGAGAGTGAAGCCGACCGCGGGATAGACACTGAACAGCGGTGCGATCAACGCGCCCGCCAGCCCGGCGAGGCCGCAGGCGAGTGCAATCGTGAGCGTGAAGATGCGGCCGAGCGGGATGCCGACCGACTGCGCGGCCGCCGGATTCTGCGCCACTGCCCGGATCGCCATGCCCTGGCGATGGAAGCGCAGGAACAGGAACAGCAGGCCGAGGCTCGCGCCCGCCACGGCGAGAATCAGAAGACGCTGGCCGCTGATGTAGGTGAACGACAGATCGAGGCCGCCCTTGACGGCCGGCGGCACCGAGAGGAACTCGCCGCCGGCGATGGCCAGCAGCGAGTTCTGCAGCAGCGCCGAGAGGCCCAGGGTCAACACCAGGAACAGCGGTCCGGGCGCGCGCCGTCCCAATCGTTTCTGCAGCGGCGCGAACAGCAGCGGATAGACCGCGAGGCCCAGCACGAAGACGGCGACCGGCGCCACCACCAGGCCGACCGCTGCGGGCAGGCCCAGCACGACCATGGCGATGTAGAGCGCGTAGCCGCCGATGGCGAGGAACTCGCCGTGCGCCACGTTCACGATGTCGAGCACGCCGAAGATCAGGGTCAGGCCCACGGCGAACATCGCGTAGATGCCGCCCAGCACCAGGCCCAGGATGAGGAATTCGAGGATCTCTTCGAACATCAGCCGGCGTCCTCGCCCAGGTAAAGACGCCGGATGCGGTCGGACCGGCGCAGCTCGTCCGAAGAGCCCGCGAAGGCGTTGCGGCCCATGTCGAGCACGACGACACGGTGCGCGCTGTCGAGGATGCGGCGCACGTTCTGCTCGACGATCAGCAGCGCAATGCCCGAGCGGTTGAGATCTGCGAGAGTGCCGTAGATCTCCTCGATCAGGCGCGGCGACAGCGCCGCCGACGGCTCGTCGAGGATGATGAGGCGCGGCGAGATCACCAGCGTACGGGCGACCGCGAGCGCGCGCTGCTCGCCGCCCGACAGGCTCCCGGCGCGCTGCCTGGAGCGGTCGCGAAAGCGGGGGAATTGCGCATAGATCTTCTCGATCGCCGCGTTCACCGCGCGCGCCGATTTCAACGAATAGCCGCCCAGCACCAGATTCTCGTGCACGCTCATGTCGGCGAAGATGCCGCCGGCCTGTGCCACGTAGCCGATGCCGCGGCGCATGACCTGGTCGGGCGAGCGGCCCTGCAGGGTCTGGTTCTCGAAGGTGACGGTGCCCTCGAACGGCGGCAGGTAGCCGAAGATCGTCTTCAGCAGGGTGGATTTGCCCGCGCCGTTGGGGCCGATGATGCCCACGATCTCGCCGGGCGCCACGTCGAGGGCTACCTTGTGCAGGATTTCGAGGCGGCCGTAGCCTGCGCTCACGCCTTGCACCGACAGCATCAGTGCTTCGCCTGGTCTTTGGCGTGGGAGGCGCCGAGCAGCGCTTCGATCACTTTCTCATTGGCGCGAATCTCGGCCGGCGGCCCGTCGGCGATCTTCTCGCCGTGATCCATGACCACGACCCGGTCGCAGAGATCCATGACGAAGCGCATGTCGTGCTCGATCAGCAGGATGGCGCGGCCGGCGTCGCGTTCGTGTCGGATGATGCCCGCGATCGTGTCGCGCACCACGGGATGGACGCCCGCCAGCGGCTCGTCGAGCAGCAGCAGGTCGGGCTGCACGAGGAGCTGCATGGATACTTCGAGCAGCCGCTGCTGGCCGATCGACAAATTCTCGCCGGTCTCGTGCTCGAGATGGCCGAACTTGAAATCCGCCATCAGTCTCTGCGCGCGCGGCTGCCAGTCGACGAGGCGGCGGCCGAGGGCGGCGAGGCTGAGGTTCTCCCACACCGTCAGTTCGCGGAAGATCTTCACTTCCTGGAACGTGCGCCCGATGCCGCGGCGTGCGACTTCATGCAGCGCGAGGCCGCCCAGCGGGGCGCCGTCGTGCAGCACCGTGCCGCCGTCGGCGTGCAGCAGATTCGTGATGCAGTTGAAGACCGTGCTCTTGCCCGAACCGTTGGGCCCGATCAGGCCGACCACGGAGCCGGCCTCGACCTCGAAGCTGCAGCCATTGACCGCCAGCAGGCCGCCGAACCGCTTGGTCAGCCCCTGAACGGCAAGGCGGGGGGACGCAGGTTGCCTCACAAATGGCTCCTGCCGTCACCCCGAGCGCAGCCGAGGGGCCTTTTTTTCGACAGCCTCAAAACAGGTCCCTCCACTACGCCCTTCGGGCTTCGGTCGGGATGACGGAATTAGGTGTGGACCTACTTCTTCTCCCAGCCCCAGGGCGGGACCGGGCGATACTTGGATCCCTGGGCGGCGGCGATGTCCTCGGGGAAGACCACCACCTTCTTGCCGTCCTGGATCTGCGTGATGATCGTGTTGACCGGCATGCGATGGCCCTCGGCCAAGGGTGTGAACTTGCGCTCGCCCCAGGCCGCGATGAACTTGCCGGATTCGAGCGCGGCCGCGACCTTGGCGGGATCGGTGCTGCCAGCCGTGGCGATCGCCTGCAGCGTGACCAGCGCCGCGTCATGCGCCTGGACGGCGAAGGTCGAGGGCGAGAAGCCGGTCTTCTTCTTGTAGGCCTCGATCATGGGCTCGGTGACCGTCGTGTACTTGCCCGGGATCCAGCGCACGTTGACCAGCGAGCCTTCCATCTCCTTGCCGTGTTCGGCCACGAAGCTGTCGGCCGACGCGGAAGTGCCCATGTGCGCGATCATCGCGGGCACGCGCAGCTCGTTCCACTGGCGGAAATAGACGGGCGCCGCCGTGCCGTAGACCTCGCCCACGATCGCCTGCGCGCCCAGGCGCTTGAACTTGGCGAGCTGCGGCGTGAGATCGGGTACGCCGCGCGGCACGAACTCGTCGGCCACGACCTCGATCTTGGGGGCGTTTTTCTTCAGCCATTCCTGCGAGATGCGCGAGAAGTCGTGCCCGGAATCGGTGTTCTCGTTCAGCATCGCGACCTTGGTCGGCTTCTGCAGCGTACCGACCGCGGCGATGACCGACGTCGCGATATCGTTGGCGGTCGGGCTCAGCTGGAAGACGTACTGCATCTTGTTCTCGGCGATCTTCTTGCCGATGCCGAGCGACGCCGCGCAGCAGGCCGTGATCGGCGTCGATGCCTTCTGGAATTCGTCCATCACGCGGATGAAGACGTCGCTCGACAGGAAGCCGATCCCGGCGTTGATCTTGTCGACGGTGAGCGCGCGCGTGACGACGTTGAGGCCGGTGTCGCCCTTGCCCTCGTCATCGTACCAGACGACCTTGATCGGGGTCTTCACGCCGTTGACCGTGTAGGTGGGCTGCATGCTCTCCACGGCGACCTCGATGCCCGCCTTCATCTGGGCGCCGACATCGGCGCTGATGCCCGAGAGGGTGACGAACGCGCCGAGTTTGACCTCCTGCTGCGCGAAAGCCGGTGCCGCCAGGCAGAGGGCGGCGGCAGACGCCAGCGCGGTCCTCAACGTCTTCGAAATGATGCTCATGGATGGTCCCCCTTGCGAGGCAAGAGTGATGCAATCCGCGGGCCATGGGAAGAGAATGCAGCCCTGCGCCTTAATCGTTTGCCGGGCAGGACGGGGACCGGCAACATGCGGCCATGTCCGACGCAAAAGACCCCATCGCCTTCGAGCTGTTCAAGAACGCGATCTTCTCGA
The DNA here is from genome assembly GCA_903915535.1 of Enhydrobacter aerosaccus. Taxonomy (GTDB): domain Bacteria; phylum Pseudomonadota; class Alphaproteobacteria; order Reyranellales; family Reyranellaceae; genus Reyranella; species Reyranella aerosaccus_C. Next base: position 19,275 of record CAIWTJ010000051.1, on the reverse strand, counting down.
TCGCCGACGAGATGGCGCTCACCGTGTTCCGTACGACCTACTCGGGCGTGCTCAAGGACAACATGGACTACTCGACCGGCTTCGCCGACGCCGACGGCAAGCTGGTGGCGCAGGGCCTCACTTTGCCGGGTCATCTCGGCTCCGTGCCGACGGCGATGGAATCGATCATGCGCCACTACGGCGACGACATGGTGGAAGGCGACGTCTTCATCATGAACGACCCGTTCGATGGCGGCATGCATCTGCCCGACATCTTCGTCTTCAAGCCGCTCTATCACGCGGGCAAGCGCATGGCGTTCGCCTGCACGGTTTGCCATCACACCGATGTCGGCGGCCGCGTCGCGGGTTCGAACGCGTCGGACTCGACGGAGATCTACGCCGAGGGGCTGCGCATAGCGCCGCTCAAGCTCTACGAAGCTGGCAAGCTCAACAAGACGATCATGACGTTCATCGAGAAGAACGTGCGCATTCCCGTGAAGGTGTTCGGCGACCTGCGGGCGCAGTTGGCCGCTTGTCACATCGCAGAGCAGCAGTTCGCCGAGCTGGTCGCCAAGCATGGCCCCGAGCAGACGACCGCCTTCATGCGCGAGACCGTCGACTATGCCGAGCGCCTGACGCGAGCGTCGCTGGCCAAGCTGCCCGACGGCGAATGGAGCTTCGAGGATTTCATCGACGACGATGGCGTCGACTACGGCGTGCCGATCCGCCTGTTCGTCACAATCCGCAAGAAGGGCGACCACATGGTGGTCGACTGGACCGGCACCAATCCGCAGGTCAAGGGCGCGATCAACAACACGCTCTCCTTCACCAAGGCCGCCTCCTACTGCGGCATCCGCTCGGTGCTGCCGCCCGGTATTCCCAACAACGAGGGCGTGTTTCGCGCCATCGAGGTGGTCTGCCCGCCGGGCACCGTGGGCAACGGCGTGCTGCCGGCCGCTTGTGCGGCGCGCGGTCTCACCGGCTTCCGCATGGTCGACTGCATGTTCGGTGCGCTCGCGATGATGCTGCCCGACAAGGTCAAGGCCGCGGGCGACGGCGGCAACACTGGTATCTCGATCGGCGGCTACGATGCCGCCCGCAAGCCCTTCATCTATGTCGACTTCACCTGCGGCGCCTGGGGTGCCAGGCCCTGGGCCGACGGGCTCGACGGCAACAGCCACATGATGGCCAACATGGCCTCGCACTCGATCGAGGTGACCGAGGCCGAGGAGCCGATCCAGCTGCTGGCCTACGAGTTCGTGGCCGACAAGGCGGGTGCCGGCAAATATCGCGGCGGCGTGCCGTTCCGGCGCGACTATCGTTTCCTCGAAACCGAGGGCACCTTGCAGGTCCGTTCCGACCGGCGCGATCATCGGCCGTTCGGCCTCTATGGCGGCAGCCCCGGCGCGCCGTCGGAGAACTATCTCAACCCGCAGGCCGAGAACCTGACCTTGCCGGGCAAGTTCACCATGACGGTGAAGAAGGGCGACATCTTCCGTCACGTGCTGGCCGGCGCCGGCGGCTGGGGCGATCCGCTGGAACGCGATCCCGCCGCGGTTCTGAAGGACGTGCGCAACGAGCTGCTGTCGGTCGCGAAAGCTGCGGCAGACTACGGCGTCGTCGTCGACACGGCGAAATGGACGGTCGATGCGGCCGCCTCCGCCAAGCAGCGCGAGGAGATCAAGCGGGCGCGCGGCTGGACCGAAACGCCCAAGGTACAGCGGCAGGATCCACCCGGTGTCGGCACGGCCGCGGTACAGGCCGCGGAATGAGCGCTGCAAGCTATCGGGTCGGTGTCGACATCGGCGGCACCTTCACCGACATCGTCCTGCTGGGTGCCGACGGCACGCTGCATACCAAGAAAATCTCGTCGAGCGTCGGCAACTACGCCGCCGCCATCGTCGAGGGCCTGAGCGAGCTGTTCCAGGAGACCGGACTCGCGGGCAAGGCGATCGAGGAGATCCGCCACGGCACCACCGTCGCGTCGAACGCCATCCTCGAGCACAAGGGGGCTCGGGTCGGGCTGATCACGACCAAGGGCTTTCGCGACGTGCTGGAGATCCGCACGCTGCGCATGCCCAAGCTCTACGACATCGCGTGGGAGAAGCCCGCGCCGCTGGTCGAGCGCTACCTGCGCCAGGTCGTCGACGAGCGCGTCGATGCGCGCGGTCGTATCGAGCGCGCGCTCGATGCCAAGGATGCAGAGCGCGCCGTCGATGCATTGCTGGCCGAGAAGGTCGAGGCGATCGCGGTCTGCCTGTTGAATTCCTTCGCCAATCCCCGCCACGAGCTGATGATCAAGGAGATCCTCGAGCGCAAGGCGCCGGGCCTCAAGATGAGCGTCTCTTACGAGGTGCTGCCCGAGATCAAGGAATACGAGCGCACCTCGACGACGGTGATCAACGCCTATGTCATGCCGATCGTGGCGAGCTACCTGCGTGCGCTGCGTGCCGGCCTCGACGGCGCAGGCATTCCCGCCCAGCTCTTGCTGATGCAGTCGAACGGCGGCCTCACCAGCGACACCGCCGCGGCCGAGCGGCCGATGAACATCATCGAATCGGGTCCGGCCGGCGGCGTGGTCGGCGCGCAGGCGCTGGCGCGCGCCAAGCAACTGCCCAAGATCATCACCTTCGACATGGGCGGCACCACGGCCAAGGCCTCGATGGTCGAGGACGGCGAGGTGAGCCGCGCCAGCGAATATTCGGTGGGTGCGGGCATCATGATCGGCTCGCGGCTGCTCACCGGTGCCGGCTACATGCTGAAAGTGCCGGCGATCGACCTCGCCGAAGTGGGTGCGGGCGGCGGCAGCCATGTCTGGATCGACGGCGGTGGCTCGCTGCAGATCGGACCGGAGAGCGCGGGCGCGCTGCCGGGTCCGGTCTGCTACGACAAGGGCGGCGAGGTGCCGACCGTGACCGACGCCAACGTCCTGCTGGGCTACATCAACCCGCAGCATCTGGTGGGTGGCGCGCTGGCGCTCAACGCGGGCAAGGCCCGCACGGCTTTCGAGACGAAGGTCGCCAAGCCGCTCGGCCTCGCGATCGAGAAGGCGGCGTACGGCGCGCATCTCATCGCGGCATCGAACATGATCCGCGCCATCAAGTCGGTGTCGACCGAGCGCGGCCGCGACCCGCGCGAGTTCGCGCTGTTTGCCTTCGGCGGCAACGGCCCGCTGTTCGCCTGCGGCATGGCCAAGGCGCTGGGCATGAGCCGCGTCGTGGTGCCGCCGTCGGCCGGTCTCTTCTCGTCGTTCGGCCTGCTCTATGCCGACGTCGAGCATCACTATTCGCGCACCTTCCGGCGCCTGCTGCGCCAGGCCGATCTCGCCGAGATCCAGCGCGCCTGGACGGGCCTGGCCGATCAGGCGACGGCGCAGCTTGCCGCCGAGAATTTCTCGGGCGCGAGCGTGCGCCTGCGCCGGTCCGCGGCGCTGCATTATCAGGGCCAGAGCTACGAGCTCACCGTCCCCGTGCCCGAAGGCCCGCTCGACGACAAGATGGTGGCGCATCTCGAAGAGGCGTTCGGCCAGGAGCACGAGAAGACCTACGGCCATCGGGCCGGCAAGGACGAGCCCGTCGAGCTGGTGTCGATCCAGATCGTGGGCCAGGGCTTGCGCGACGGGGCAGGCGTGCCCGATCGCCTGAAGCCCAGCCGCGCCGAGCCCAAGCCGCCGCCGCCGCGTCCGGCCTATTTCGGTGATGACGGCTGGGTCGAGACGCCGATCCTGCGCCGCTCCGACCTCGCGGCCGAACGCACCGGTCCGCTGATCGTCGAGGAATACGACGCGACCTGCGTCGTGCCGCCGGGCGCCAAGGCCAGCCTCGATAGCGGCGGCAATATCGTGATCGTGCTGGCTTAAGACCTCAGGTCCAGCGTGCCGTGTCCTGCGTGTCGGCCGCTGTTATGAGGGTCGAGGTCGACACGACCGTCCAGTCGCAGAGGTCGTAGCGGCGGCTGAGCTTGTCGCGGACGTCGGCCTCGGCGGCGCCCGACGGCAGTTTGGACCGCTCCCACATCGCGAGGTTGGGCCGGCGGGTCATCAACAGGCTGCGCACGCCGCCGTGGATGCCGGCGCCGGTTGCATCGTCGCCGTCCGCGCCGGTGCGGTCGCCGGTCGCCTGCCAGAGGCCGATGACCTGCGAGTCGTAGGCGGACTCGAAGCCCGGCCAGGCGTCGGTACAAAGCTGGAGGAATTCCGGCCAGTGCGCTTGCGGCGTCGCGAACCAGCGGAAGGCGTAGTTGCCCTGGCGGGTCGGCGCCGTCCCGTCGGTCGGGCGCAGGGTCGGCACGAGCGCCTGGCTGCGCACGTGTCGAACATCGGCGGCGCTGCCGAGCAGCGCGTTCTCCGCCGCCGCCGCTTTTGTCTCGCGCGTCCAAAGGGTCATCACCTGCAGCTCATCGCGCGGCCGGCCGATCTGGCTGCGCCAGACGCCATAGACCGTGCCGCCGTCGAGCTTTGCCTTGGCAAGCCGTTCGGCCACCGCCGCCCAGCTGCGCGGCGCGGCCTCGACGCGATGGTGGACGAAGAACACCTACGCCCTGGCGCGTTCGCTGGCCGCTTCGTGCCGTGACAGGGTGAAGCCCTCGTAGCCGTTGGCGGCGACGGCATCGCACTGCTTCTTGTAGCGGTCGAAGCCGCCGACATAAGGCATGAACACGCGCGGCTTGCCCGGGATGTTGGCGCCCACGTACCAGGAATTGGCCAGCGGATAGAGCGTGCTGTCGGCCACCTGGTTGACGTGCTGCACCCAGTCCGTCTCGGCCTTTGCCGTGGGCTCGATGCGGTCGAGCTGGTGCTTGCCCAGGTAGTCGATCGCGTCGGCGATCCAGTCGACGTGCTGCTCGATCGACGCGATCATCTGCGTCTTCACGCCGGGACTGCCGGGGCCGGTGACGACGAACATGTTGGGGAAGCCCGAGACCATCAGGCCGAGATAGGTGAGCGGCCCGCCGTCCCAGTGCTGGCGCAGAACCGCGCCGTCGCTGGTCTTAACGTCGATTTCCTTCAGTGCGCCGGTCATGGCGTCGAAGCCGGTGGCGAAGACGAGGGCGTCGAGTTCGTAGGTCGCGCCGGACGCGAGCCTCACGCCGGTGGGCGTGATTTCCTCGATCGGATCCTTGCGCACGCCGACCAGCGACACGTTCGGCCTGTTGTAGGTCTCGTAGTAGTTCGTATCGAGGCAGAGCCGCTTGGTGCCGATCGGGTGGTCGTTGGGCGCCAGCAGCTCGGCGGTCTTGGGATCCTTCACGATGCCGCGGATCTTGTTGCGGACGAACTCCGAGGCCGTGTCGTTGGCCTCCTTGCTGACCAGCAGGTCGGTGTAGGAATAGAGGTAGCTGATCGAGCCGCCCTCCTGCCACTTGGCTTCGTAGATCCGCGCGCGCTCCTCGGGCGTGGCCTCGAGCGTCTTCTGCGTCGGCTTCGGATAGCCGCCGATCGCGAACGGCGTCTCCTGTGCCGCAGCCCGCCGCGCCTTGTAGTTCTCTTTATGCGGGCGCTCGCGCGCGTCCGTCATCGGCTCGTTGCGCGCCGGCAGGCTGAAGTTCGCCGTGCGCTGGAACACGGTGAGGTGCCTGGCCTGCTGCGCGATGATCGGGATCATCTGCACGCCGGACGAGCCCGTGCCGATCACGCCGACGCGCTTGCCGGTGAAGTCGACACCCTCATGCGGCCACAGGCCGGTGTGGTACCACTTCCCCTTGAAGTCGTGGATGCCTTTGAAGTCCGGCACGCGCGGCGTCGAAAGATTGCCCGCCGCCATCACGACGTAGCGCGCGCGGATCTCTTCGCCGGCCTCCGTCTTCAGGATCCATTCGTTGGCCTTGCCGTCGAACAGCGCTGTCTTGATCCGCGTGTCGAGCTGCACGTCGCGGCGCAGGTCGAAGCGGTCGGCCACGTGGTTGATGTACTTCAGGATCTCGGGCTGCGTGCCGTAGCGCTCGGGCCACTTCCATTCCTGCTGCAGCTCCTCGGAGAAGCTGTAGGAATATTCGAGGCTCTCCACGTCGCAGCGCGCGCCGGGATAGCGGTTCCAGAACCAGGTGCCGCCGACGCCGGACCCGGCCTCGTAGGCGCGCACTTTCAGGCCGATGCCGCGCAGGCGGTGGATGGCGTAGAGACCGGCGAGGCCGGCGCCGACGATTGCGACGTCGAGCTGGCGGGGAGCGGAACTGTGGGAGGCGTCTGGCATGTCGCTAGGGTCCAACGCGATCGTCGGCTTGGCAAGGCATGCGATGCGGTAGGCGAAATTCCTCGCATTTTGGCCGGCTTCCGGAAGCTCCGGTCCGGGCTAGGATCGGGCGGAGAACCAAACAAGGGAGAGGGGAAACGCCATGACCGACGAAGCAACCCGCCGCCGTGCCCTGCAGATCGCCGCCGGCGTCGCAGCGGTGTCCGCGATCAGCACTGCTGCCAGCGCCGCGCCGCCCGATGTCGTGGGCGTCTGGAAGCTGGTCGCCGCGAGGACGACCGATCCCAGCGGCAAGGTCGTGGCCGTGCCCTACGGGCCGCGCGGCATGGGGATCGTGTCGCTCACCTCCGATGGCCGCATGATGGCGGTGCTGGTCGATGGCCGCAGCAAGCTGCCGGACGGCACGACCCGCGAATACTCCTCCTACTGCGGCAACTACACGTTCGACGGCAGCACGCTCATCACCACCGTCGACGCCAACTCCGATCCCAAGCGGTTCAGCGTGCCGCAGGTGCGCAAGGTGCGTTTCCAGGGCGACCTGATGATCCTCGTGCCGCCGCCCGGCGAAGCCAACGGCGTGAAGCTGGATCGCGAACTCACCTGGGAAAAGATCAGTCCGGTCTCGCTCTAGGTGAGCGACGAACCGTCCGTCGAGATCGTCGCCCGGCTGACGCCGGCCATTCTGCGCGGCCTGCATGCGCTCGAGTTCGCCTCGCGGCACGTCGCACCCGCGACCCTGCAGGAGCTGATCAAGGCCGTCGCTGGCCGCAACGGCGATCTGGACAGCGCGCTCGCGGCCTCGCGCGACGCTCCCTGGCCCGAGCGGCTGGAGCCGGTGCGGCAATGTCTCGAGCGGGCGGGCAACGCGACTCTGGCGGGTCTCACGGACTTCATCGCGGCGATCGACGAGCCGCAGCCCATCGTCGCCGCCTATCGCGCGCTTCGGAACTATGCCCGCGCCTGCGAGGCGCTCTATCCGCTGGCGGTACACCTGAAGCCGGTCAGCCAGTTCTTCCTCGAAGCCTCGGCGCGCGACGACGCGGCGCTGGCCGCGACCCTGGCGGCGGTCGATCCCGCGCGCGAGGGCGTGGGCTTCATGCATGTCGACGGGCCGGCCGGCACGCGTGGCGGCTGCTCGCTCTATGTGCCGGAGACCTACGATCCGCAGAAGGCGTACCCGCTGGTCGTGGCGATGCATGGCGGCAGCGGCAATGGTGCTGCATTCCTGTGGAGCTGGGTGCGCGAGGCGCGCACGCGCGGCATCATCGTGATCGCGCCGACGGCCAAGGGCGGCACCTGGTCGATGATGGAACCCGAGGTCGACGGCCCCAACATCGACCGTATGGTCGATCAGGTCTCGTCGGACTGGAACGTCGATCGCGCGAAGATGCTGCTCACCGGCATGAGCGACGGCGGCACGTTCACCTATGTCCTGGGTCTGCGCAGCGATTGCCGCTTCACACACCTGGCACCGGTCGCCGCGGCCTTCCATCCGATGCTGATGACTTTTGCCGAGCCGGAGCGGGTGCGCGGCCTGCCGATCCGTATCCTGCACGGCACGCAGGACTGGATGTTTCCGCCCGAGATGGCGCAGGGCGCGGAGCGTGCACTGCAGCAAGCCGGCGCCGATGTGAGCTATCGCGAGATCGCGGACTTGTCGCACACCTACCCGCGCGACGAGAATGCGGGACTGCTCGACTGGTTTCTCAGCAAGGATCGCCCATGATCTCGCCCAACCTTCCCAACGAGCGCGTCTCCTTCGCGGGCGTGAGCTACGACGAGATGGTCAAGCGCGCCCGCGCGCTTGTGCCGGTCTTCGCCCAGCGCGCGCCCGAGTGCGAGAAGCTGAGGCGCATGCCCGACGATAACGAGCGCGACCTGCACCGCGCCGGTCTCTTCCGCGTCGTGCAGCCCGCGCGGGTCGGCGGTGCCGATCTCGACGTCGGCATCCTGGTCGACGTCTGCTCGGAGATCGCGAAGGTCTGTCCCTCGACCGCCTGGAACCTCGGCAACCTGTCGAGCCATCACTGGATGCTGGGCTATTACGAGCCCGAGACGCAGGACGAGATCTGGGACGCGTCGCCCGACACGCTGATTGCCACCTCGCTGGCCTTCGCCTGCGGCCGCGGCCGCAAGGTCGACGGCGGCTGGGAGGTCACCGGCCGCTGGCCGATGTCGTCTGGCATCGACAATTCGGACTGGAACATGCTGGGCTTCCTGGTGCGCGAGAGCGAGGACGGCTCGCCGGTCGATTCGCGCTTCGCCCTGGTCCATCGCTCCGAATACGAGATCATCGACACCTGGCACGCGGTAGGCCTGGCCGGCACCGGCTCCAAGGATGTTGCCGTCAAGAAGCTCTTCGTGCCCGAGCGCCGCTCGCTCACCGCCTGGGCGATGAACGGCAAGCCGCATGCGGGCTCGAAGATCAATCCGTCGCCGCTGTTCAGGTTGCCGCTGCTGGCGCTCGGTCCCTATGTGCTGACGGGCGTGATGCTCGGTTGTGCGAAGGGCGCGTACGAGACGGTGGTGGGCGGCGCGCGCACGCGCAACGCCACCAACACCGGGATCCCCATCGGCGGCAACCAGGCCGTCCAGATCAAGGTCGCCGAAGCCAGCGCCCGCATCGACACCGCCGAGATGCTGATGCTGCGCGCCTGCGCCCATGCGATGGACACCGCGCGGGCCGGCGCCGAGTTCACGCAGGACATGAAGGTGCGCTATCGCCGCGACGCCTTCTTCTCCACGCGCCTTTGCCTCGAGGCCGTCGACATATTGATGGGCGTGGCGGGCTCCAGCGGCATCTATCTCGGCGGCACCATGCAGCGGCTGTTCCGCGACGCCCACGCCGCCAACGCCCACGTGATGTTCTCGCCCGACCTGCAGGGCACGCTGTTCGGCCAGCACGAACTTGGCATCAAGGCGCCGCCGCCGCTGATGTGATCGGTCCTAGTCGATGACTTCGGTGATTGATTAATCAATCACCTCGTCGGCGCGCGCCGCGATGAGCGCGGGGATCGTGAGGCCGAGAGCGGCCGCCGTCCGCTGGTTCACGATCAGTTCGAACGTCGACGGGCGCTCGATCGGCAGCGTGGCGGGCGCTGCCCCCGACAATATCTTTCCCACGATCGCCCCCGCCTGCTTCGCGGCCACGACGATGCTGGGTCCGTACGACATGAATCCGCCGGCGCGCGCGAACCGGGAAAACAGGGTGATGCCGGGCAGCCTGTGGCGCCGCGCCAGCTCGGCGAGTTCCTCCGCATTGTTCAAGACGAGCGGCGACGACGGCATGAGGACGGCGCCGACGCCCAGGGTCTGCGCGGCGGCAAATACGCTCGCATAGTCGGACCGCGTGTTCACTTCCAGCATGGTGACGCGTATGCCGAGGCCGGCCGCGACTTTGCTCATCGAATCGACTTGCGCGCGCCCGGAGCCGGGGTCGAGCAACATCGCGACACTGGCCAGGCGCGGAATGCACTCCCGCAGGAGCTCGAACCACTTGCCGGCGAAGTCCGGCTGATCGAGAAAAATGCCGGTCACATTGCCGCCAACCCGGGCGATGCTCTGCACGTAGCCCTCGGCCACCGGATCGGTTTCGAAATCATAGGTGACAAGGGGCAGGGTGGTGGTGGCCTGTCGGGCAGCGCGCAAGCAGACCGGCCCCGCACCCACGCCGAAGACGTCGATCTTCTTCGCAATGAGATCGGCGACCAGCCCGGGCATCCGGTCGTAGTTGCCTTCGGCCCAGCGAACGTCAACCGTGACGGTCTTGCCGTCGATGTAACCCCTCTCGGCCAGACCTTCGCGAAACGCCACCAGGTTTGCCTGATAGGCCGACGTGAAGCCGATATAGCCAACGAGCGGCAGGCGCTTTGGCTGCGCCCGCGCCGCCAGAGGCCAACTCATCGCCGTGCCGCCGAGAGCCGCGATCACGGCCCGTCGCTTGATTGGATCCATTGTTATCCTGCCCTCGGGCCGGATGAGACGGCAGTTTGCCGCGATTGTTAAGAAGTTTTTCCGCAATCTCTGCTCTGGCTCTCTATGGGTGCGCCGCTCAATGCACCGGCGAATTGAGATGATCCGGCCACTCACTCCCCCGGCGGCAGGGATGCATTGGCCTCTTCCTCAGCCTTGCCGGACTGATGTACGAAGCCATTGCCATCGTTTGTCTCGAAGTGCTTGAAACAGGAACGGCCACAGCCATGCCTCGCCTCGGCGACCGATCGAAAGGCATCAGTTTGCCTCCAGCAGTAAAGAAGCGGCGCAAGAGCTCAGTCAGGGCGGAGCAGCGCGCGGAGACGATCGACCAGATCCTCGACACCGCGGAGTACCTGTTCTCGAAGCACGGATTCTATGGCGTCACGCTCAAGGACGTCGCCAAGAGCATCGGCGTGCACCACACGCTGATCAATTACTACTTCTCGGACAAGAAGAAGCTCTTCGAGGATGTCTTCGCGCGCCGGGCCGTGGTGACCAGCGAGCGGCGCATGAAGGCGCTCGACGATTATGCAAGGAAGGTCGGCAATGCGCCGACGGTCGAAGGCGCCCTGCGGGCGTTCCTCGACACCGACCTCGATCTCTACACCGAGGGCGGCGAGGGCTGGCGCAACTACGGCGCGCTCGGCGCGCAGGTGGCGAGCACGCCCGAATGGGGCGCCCGAATGATGGACAAGCACTTCGACCCGGTTGTCCTGCGCCTGATCGGCCTGCTCAAGAAGGCGCTGCCGGAGTGCGCGGAGGAAGATATTTTCTGGGGCTACCATTTCGTGACCGGCGCCCTGATGCTGACGCTTGCGCAGACCGGCCGGATCGACAAACTCTCCGGCGGGCTGTGTCGATCGGGCGACTACGCCGCCGTGAAGGAGCGCATGGCCAGCTTCATGGCGGCCGGTTTCAGGGAGGTCTGTTCGCGCGAAAGACCGTCTTCCCGGAAGAAGCGGGCAGTGCCAGCTTGATTTGTGGGGGTTTAAGAGGTTTTATTCACTCGTGAGTGAATGAGAAGCACGCAACGAAAGATTGCGTAACGTGAGGGAAGGAAAAGGACAATGCGCATACGCATTTGGATTTCCATGCTTTTGGGTCTGCTGCTCGCCGTCGGCGGCGGAGCTCCGGGATGGGCTCAGCAGACCATCAAGGTGGCCTACACCGATCCGCTGTCGGGTCCGTTCGCCCAGGTGGGCGACGCCAACCTGAAGCAGATGCAGTACATCATCGACTTCATCAACTCGAAGGGCGGCGCGCTCGGCAAGAAGTTCGAGCTGGTGCCGTTCGACAACAAGTCCCAGCCCTCCGACGCGCTGATCGCGCTCAAGAGCGCCACCGACCAGAACATGCCGTTCATCATGCAGTGCAGCGGCTCCAACATCGCCGCCGCGTTGATCGAGGGCGTGAACAAACATAACGACCGCAACCCCGACAACCGCATCATCTACCTGAACTGCGGTGCCGTGGCGCCCGAGCTGACCAACGAACAGTGCAGCTTCTGGCATTTCCGCTTCGACCTGCATGCCGCCATGAAGGCCGAGGTGATGGTCCGCGCCCTGCCGAAGACCACGACCAAGGTCTATCTCATCAACCAGGACTATCTGTTCGGCCAGTCGGTCCAGCGCGAGGTCAGGAACTTCCTGGGTAAAGTCCGGCCCGACGTGCAGATCGTCGGCGACGAATTGATCCCGCTCGGCAAGATCAAGGACTTCTCGCCCTACATCACCAAGATCAAGGCCTCGGGCGCGCAGGCCCTTATGACGGGCAACTGGGGCCCGGACATGAACCTGCTGATCAAGGCGGGCGTCGATGCCGGCGCCGACCTCAGCTACTACACCTTCTATGCCCATCTGGCCGGCGGCCCGACGGCGATCGGCGCGGGCGGCGAGAACCGCGTGTTCTCCGTGATGCCGTTCAGCGAGAACGTGGCGCCGGAGATCGGCAATGCCGAGGCGGATGCCTTCATCAAGGGCTTCCGCGACAAGCACAAGTTCGAGTTCACCTCGGCAGGCTTCCGCACCATCTTCGAATATCTCCAGGCGGCGGTGAACAAGGCGGGAGCGGTCGACGCCACCAAGATCGCCTTCGCGATGGAAGGCATGTCGCGCAAGGACTTCCTCGGTTTCGACACGACGATGCGCAAGGACGACCACCAGCTGATCGGCGAATACTTCGTCGGCGCCTTCAAGAAGGGCGTCAAATACGACGCCGAAAACACCGGCCTCGGCTGGGCGACGGCGGCGACGATCCTCGCCAAGGACATCGACCAGCCCAACAGCTGCAAGATGAAGCGTCCGAAGATCTGAGGGATAGAGGCCCGCTTTCCGACAGGAAGGCGGGCCTCGTCTCATTCGGTCTCGTCCGATGGAAGTCTTCGTCGTCTCTCTCCTCAACGGCCTCGTCTACGGCATGCTGCTGTTCATGCTGGCGAGCGGGCTCACGCTCATCCTCAGCATGATGGGCGTGCTTAACTTCGCCCATGCCAGCGCCTACATGCTGGGCGCCTATTTCGCCTACACGATCAGCCAGTACATCGGCTTCTGGCCGGCTCTCGTCATCGCGCCGCTGCTGTGCGGGCTGGTCGGCGCGGCCATCGAGATGTGGGGGCTGCGGCGGGTCCATCGCAACGGTCACATCGCCGAGCTGCTGTTCACCTTCGGCCTCGCGCTGATCATCGAGAAGGCCGTGCAGATGACCTGGGGCCTGCTGCCGGTGCCCTATCGCGTGCCCGCGCTGCTCGACTTCCCGCTGTTCAGCATCTACGGCACGCACTTCCCGGCCTATCGCGCCTTCATGCTGCTGATCTCCGCGCTGATGTTCGGCGCGATCTGGCTCGGCCTCACGCGCACGCGCATCGGCCTCGTGATCCAGGCGGCGCTCACCCATCCCGACATGGCCTCGGCGCTCGGCCACAACGTGCCGCGCGTCTTCACCCTGGTCTTCGCGGCCGGCACGGCGCTCGCCGGGCTGGCGGGCGTGATCGGCGGCAACTACCAGGTCACCGAGCCCGCCATGGCCTTCACCATGGGGCCGATCGTCTTCGTCGTCGTGGTGTTCGGCGGGCTGGGATCGCTTCTCGGCTGCTTCATCGCCTCGATCCTGATGGGACTGATCCAGACCTTTGCAGTGGTGTTCGACGTGTCCCTCGCCGACCTGCTGGCCAGGTTCGGCTTCATCGTGACCAAGGACACGCCGTTCGCCGAAGTGCTGACCGTCACCCTGCCGCGCGTCGGCGCGCTGCTGCCGTTCCTGATGATGGTCCTTATCCTGGTGTTTCGTCCGCGCGGCCTGATGGGAACGCGCGACACATGAGCCTGGTCCGCCGCCACTGGGTCTGGCTGCTGGCGCTCGTCGTGCTGCTCGCCTTTCCGTTCCTGTTCTTCGACTGGAGCAAGGGCCGCCATTCGGGATTCGTGCTTACTTTGATGAGCGAGATCGGCGTGATGGCGATCTTCGCGCTCAGCTACAACATGCTGATGGGCCAGGCGGGCCTGCTGTCGTTCGGCCACGCCGTCCTGCTGGGGCTGGGCGCTTACTGCGCCGCCCATGTCGTGAACCTGGTGAAGGCGGGCACGATCTGGCTGCCGACCGAGCTGGTGCCGCTGGCGGGCGGCCTGGGCGGCATGTTCTTCGGCTTCGTGCTGGGCTGGCTGGTGACCCGGCAGCGCGCCACGGCGTTCGCCATGATCACCATGGGGCTGGGCGAGCTGGTCTCGGCCGCGGCCCTGATGTTCATGGGCTTCTTCGGCGGCGAGGGCGGCATCAGCATCGACCGCGTGATGGACACCAGCCTGTTCGGTGTCGCCTACACTTCCCCCTGGCAGGTCTACTGCCTCGTGCTCGCCTGGGCCTTCATCGCGGCCATGCTGATGCGGCTGCAGACCCAGACGCCGCTCGGCCGCATCGCCAACGCCACGCGCGACAATTTCGAGCGCGCCCAGTTCGTGGGCTACGATCCACGCATCGTGCGGCTGCTGCAGTTCACCCTGTCGGGCTTCTTCGCCGGCATCGCGGGCGGGCTCTACGTGCTGATCTACGAGATCGTCACCTTCGACACGGTGTCGGCGGCCAAGTCGGCCAATGCGCTGCTCGCCGTCTATATCGGCGGCGCCGGCGGCTTCTTCGGGCCGATCCTGGGCACCATCGTGGTCGTGCTGCTGCAGAGCGGCGTCAGCCTGCTCAGCAATGCCTGGCTGCTCTATGTCGGCGTGCTGTTCATCGTCATGGTGATGTATGCGCCGGGCGGGCTGATCGGGCTGATCTTCATGCACGTGCCGATCTGGCGCATCGGGCGGCTGCGCGAGCTGCTGCTGCCCTACGCGCGCGCCTTTCCACCCGCGCTGATGGTCATGCTGGGCTTCGTGCTGCTGGTCGAGCTCCTGTCCTTCACCACCATCGGTGCCGCGCAAGGCAAGAAGTTCGCCATCGGCGGCAACGTCATCGACACCACCGCGCCGCTCCCCTGGCTGATCGCGCTCGCGGCGCTGGTCCTGGGTGCGCTGTGGATCCGCCGTGAGGCGCGCGGGTTCCGCGAGCGCTGGGATGCGCTGATCGAGGACGCCAAGCGGCAAGGAGTGGTGTCGTGAGCGCGCCGGCAGTCGAACTCAAGGCGGTGACCAAGAGCTTCGGCCGTACCGAGATCATCCGCGGCGTCGACCTCAGCATCCCGCGCGGCGAGCGCCACGCCATCATCGGTCCCAACGGCGCGGGCAAGACGACGCTGTTCAACCTGATCTCGGGCCGCTTTCCCGTGAGCTCGGGGACAATCGCCGTCAACGGCAGGTCGACCGCGGGCCTGGCGCCGCAGGAGATCAATCGCCTGGGCCTCTCGCGCAGTTTCCAGATCACCTCGATCTTCCCGCGGATGACGGTGTTCGAGAACATCCGCTGCGGCCTCCTGTGGTCGCAGGGCTATCGCTATTCGTTCTGGCACCTGCTGGGCGGGCAGAAGAAGCTCAACGACGCGGCCGACGCCCTGCTCGAGCGGCTGAAGCTGGGCGACCGGCGCAACCTGCCGGCGGGCCTGTTGTCCTACGCCGAGCAGCGGGCGCTCGAGATCGGCATCACTATCGCCGGCGGCGCGGAGATCATCCTGCTCGACGAGCCGACGGCCGGCATGAGCAACAGCGAGACCGATGCCGCCGTCGAACTGATCCGCAGCGTGTCCGAAGGCAAGACGCTGCTGATGGTCGAGCACGACATGAGCGTGGTGTTCGGCCTGGCCGATCGCATCACCGTGCTGGTCTACGGCGAGGTGATCGCTTCGGACGTCCCCGCCGCCATCCGCGGCAATGCCGCCGTCCAGGAAGCCTATCTCGGGACGGTCGCAGCATGAGGGGTGCCGCATGATGCTCGAGGTCCAGGACCTGCACGCCTATTACGGCAAGAGCCACATCCTGCAGGGCGTCGACCTGACGGTGGGCGAGGGCGAGATCGTGAGCCTGCTCGGCCGCAACGGCGTCGGCCGCTCGACCGCCTGCAAGGCGGTCATGGGCCTGCTGCCGCCGGTCGGCCGGATCACGTTCAAGGGCCGATCGATCGCGGGGCTGCGGCCCGACCAGATCGCGCATGCGGGCGTGGGCTACGTGCCGGAGGACCGCCAGGTCTTCCCCGCGCTCACGGTGCGGCAGAACCTCGAGCTCGGGCTGAAGCGCGCCGGCGTGTTCGGGCGCTGGAAGCTCGACGATGTCTTCGCGCTGTTCCCCAACCTCGGCGCGCGCCAGGACAACCAGGCCGGCGTGCTGTCGGGCGGCGAGCAGCAGATGCTCACCATGTGCCGCACTCTGATGGGCGATCCCGACCTGGTGATCATCGACGAGCCGACCGAGGGCCTGGCGCCCAAGCTGGTCGAACAGGTCGGCAAGCTGCTCGACGAAATCGCCCGCCGCGGCACGGCGATCCTGCTGGTCGAGCAGAAGCTCACCATCGCGCTCAAGATCTCGCACCGGCTCTACGTCATGGGCCACGGTCGCATCGTGTTCGCCGGCACGCCGGCCGAGCTGGCGGCCAATGCCGCCGTCCGCAAGGAATGGCTGGAAGTCTGACCGGCGTCCGATGCCATGATCGCCCCGCTGATGTAAGACAGCCTCATGCCGATCCACCTGAAAGTCGACCATGAGGCGCGGTTGATGACGGCCACCGCCGAGGGCGAAATCACCAAGGTCGAGTTCGAGGAATTCCTCTACGCCACGGTGAACGAGAACACCGGCGGCTATCGCAAGCTGTTCGACGGCCGCTTCGCCACCACGCACATGGATCCCCAGGACGTGTTCGACTTCGGCCTGCGCATGAAGGCGCGGCACGGCATCGAGCGCACGGGGCCGCTGGCCGTCGTCATGCAGCCGCATCACTACGACCTGGTTTCACGCGTGCTGGGCATGCTGGCGACCGCGAAGCGGCCGATGTGCCTGTTCGAAGACCTCGACGCCGCGCGCAAGTGGCTGGAGTCGGATTTGGTTCGCGGCTGGAGCAGCCAGGCCTGAGCGTCGGCCTAACCCATCTGACACGAAGCGTTGTTACGATTCCTTAACGGTCCTCGATTCATGGGCTGCTTTTGGGCAATCGCATTGTGTCGTCGCTGTCGTCCGGTCTCTTCGTCCTCGCCGTGCTTGCGGTGGCCTGGCGGGCAGGGAGCGTCCCGATCGCGATCTACCTGACGGGATTCTGGCACTATCTGCTGTATTGGCTCGCCTTCACCTTCGGCGCGATCCCGCATGCCGTCTTCAAGCGCGATGCCATTGTGATGAAAACGGTGTCGGTGGCGGGCCTCGCCGCGGTCTATCTCGCCTTCCCGCTCGACCCGCTCTCCCTCGCCGTCATTGCCGGCGGCATCCTGCTGAATGTCGTTGCCGCCGCGGCCCTCGGTGCCGACCGGACATATTACGGAATCGAGGTGGCGGGGCTGCCGCCGCGGCGGGTCGAGCGCTTCCCCTATTCGATGGTTGCCCACCCGATGATCCTGGGAAACGTGATGGCGTTCGGCGGCACGCTTCTGAATGCCGGGTTCCGGCGTGACTGGTGGCCGCTCGCGCTCGTGCATGTCGTGCTGAACATCAGTCTGCTCGTCATGGAACTGCGGGGGCGGCGGTCTGGCCCCGTCGGCGTCGATGCAAGTCTTGGCTTCTGGGTCGCCGTCCTGGGGGCGGCCGTTGGCGCGCTGTTCTTCGGCCCGCAGGGCGCCGTGCTGGGCGCCCTCGTGTCGGGCTACCTCTGGATTCTGGTCTGCTGCTACGTGAAGGAATCGCCATGCGCCCCGACCTGACCCTTGGCTTCGGAAGTGCGGATCGGGAGAAGACCGATCTCTTCCGCGCGACCGTCGGCCGCTACGAGTCGGCGGCCGATCGGGCCGTGATCGACGAGCTGGTGGCATGGGTCGAGGACCGGTATCGCCAGGACCTGCAGAGGCGGTCGTCCCGTCACGTATATGTCCGCACACTGCCGGCGCCGGCCCGCGCGGAGATCGATCGTCTGCGCGACAGCCCGATCCTGCGCGCGTTGATCGCGCGGCAGTTTCCCGAAGGCAGCGTCATCACGCCGATGAAGCACACCGACGAACTCTACATCTCGAACTACAACAGGGATCGCGGCGGCGACCAGGGTCTGTTCGACAAGCACTATGACGGCAACCTGCGCTTCCTGTCGTCGAGCGTGGTCGTGCGGGCGCTGATCTATCTCCAGTCCGATGCGAGCTACAGGGTGGTCTTCCACGACAGCCATGTCGCGCAGGCTTTCGCGAGCTACGATTTCAGCCTGCTCGATTTTCACCGCGAGCTGCATTGGGTCGAGGGCGAATACAATCCCGCCGACCGCCAGCGCATCCTGCTGAAGTGCAACTATCTGATCACGCCGCCGCGGGCCGTGCTTCTCCGATGGACCACGCTGGCCGCCAACACGGGCGTCTTCTACGTCGTGAAGGCGGCGATGGAATATTCCAAGAGCCCGCGCACGCCGGCGCAACGCTTCGTGGGCCTGCTGTGCAATCTCTTCCGGTGGCTGAACAACCTCCATCCGTTCGTGCCGCTGGCGTTCATCGCGGCACTTCTCGCCGCGCTGGCCGGGGGTCTCTGGGCGGCCGCCCTCTAGGTGCGCAATTTTGTTGCGCGGAGGGGGTGGCGGAATCCGGTACAAATCGCGAGAAATGCCGATGGCGCCTGCATCGGAGGTGTCCCAGAAAGTCGGTGCACACCGGTGTCATCTTTCTGTGCCGGCGGAAAGACCGTAGGGTCGGCCGACGCGTCCCTTTGGAGTAACCGATGCTCGATGCTGCCGTAAAAACCCAGATCATGAATGCCGTCGACAAGGCGTTCGACGACCAGACCAAGGTGCTGGCCGATCTCGTCCGCATTCCCTCCACGCGGTTCCAGGAGGCGCCGGCGCAGGACATGATGGCGCGGCTCTTCAAGGAGGATGCGCTCAGCGTCGACCGCTGGCAGGTCAAGATCGACGACCTGAAGCACCTGCCGGGCTACTCGCCGCACAGCCTCGACTATGACGATGCCTGGAACGTGGTGGGCTCGTGGCGGCCGTCGTCGCCGAAGGGCCGGACGCTGATCCTGAACGGCCATATCGACGTCGTGCCCGAGGGGCCGCACGAGATGTGGTCGCGCAATCCGTTCGAGCCCGCGATCAAGGACGGCTGGATGTACGGCCGCGGCGCGGGCGACATGAAGGCCGGGCTGATCCTGAACGTCTACGCGCTGCGGGCGTTGCGCGCGCTGGGCTACCAGCCGGCGGCCGACGTCTACCAGCAGTCGGTCGTCGAGGAGGAGTGCACGGGCAACGGCGCGCTCGCCTGCCTGCAGCGCGGCTATCGCGCCGACGCGGCGCTGATCCCCGAGCCGTCGGGCGGCACGCTCACCGTGGCGCAGGTCGGCGTGATGTGGTTCCAGGTCAAGGTCACGGGCCATCCCGTGCATGTCTACAAGGCCGATGCCGGCTCCAACGCGATCGAGTCGGCCTATCGCCTGATCCAGCAGCTGCGCGAGCTCGAGAAGAAGTGGAACGCCAAGAAGGCGCACGACAATCACTTCCACGATCACCATCACCCGGTGAACTTCAACGTCGGCAAGATCGCGGGCGGCGACTGGGCGAGCTCGGTGCCGTCGTGGTGCACCTTCGACATGCG
>CAIWTJ010000050.1 GCA_903915535.1 Enhydrobacter aerosaccus | reverse complement strand
TCGGTCAGCACCATGCCGGGGCGCAGCGAGTTGACGCGAATGCCCTCGTCGGCAACCTCGCGCGCGAAGCCCCTGGTGAAGGAATCGACGGCGCCCTTGGTGGCGGCATAGGCGGACGAGCCGGTGCGGCCACCCAGCGTTGCGGCCATCGACGAGACGTTCACGATCGCACCGCCCTTGCCGCCGTGTTTGGTCGACATGCGCCTGGCCGCCTCGCGGCAGCACAGCATCAGGCCGGTGACGTTGGTGGCGAACAGGCTCGCCAGCATCGCGGCGTCGTAGGAGTCGACGCGCATCTGCCGGCTGATGCCCGCGCTGTTCAGCAGGTGCGTGATCGGCCCCAGCGCCTTGGTGGTCTCCTCGAACATCTTCACGATGTCGGCTTCGACGGCCATGTCGGCCTTGATCGCGATCGCCTTGGCGCCCTTCGATTCCACGGCGGCCACGACCTTCTTGGCCTCGGCGTCGCGCGTGCGGTAGTTGATCGCGACGCTGTAGCCGCGGGTTGCCGCAATTCGCGCCGTTTCCGCACCGATGCCCGACGCGCCACCCGTGATGAGAAGTACCTTGGTCATCCTTTGATCGCCCCTCCGGTCAAGCCACTCACCAGATATCGCCGTACCACGAAAGAGAAGACAAGCACGGGCAGCATGATCATCGTGCCGCCAGCCGCGATGCGGCCCCATTCCCAGCCTTCGTAGTTCATGAAGTTCACCACGGCGACCGGCGCCGTCATCGCTTCGGTGCGGGTCAGGATGAGCGCGAAGAAGAAATCGTTCCAGGCGAACAGGAAGCACAGGATCGCCGTCGCCGCGAGGCCGGGACCGGAGAGCGGCAGGATGATGCGGGTGAAGCCCTGCCACGTCGTGGCGCCGTCGATCCAGGCCGCTTCTTCCAGCGAGCGCGGCAGCTGGTCGTAGAACGGCCGCATCATCCAGATCACCAGCGAGAGGTTGGTGGTGAGGTAGATCAGGATAAGCCCCGTCAGCGTGTCGAGCAGCTCGAGATAGCGGTAGGCCAGGAAGTAGGGAATCGTGAAGGCGATCGGCGGCGCCATGCGGCTGGCCAGGATCCACAGCGTGATGGTGGCCCCGCTCCGCGTCGTCCAGCGCGAAAGTGCGTAGGCGGCGGGCACGCCGATCACCAGCGACACGACGGTCGACACGGTGCTCACGATCAGGCTGTTGGCGAAGGAGCTGCGGAAGTTCGACGTCCAGAGCGCGGCGTAGTTGTCGAGGGTGACCGGGAAAAACAGCCGCGGCGGGAATCGGAAGATCTCGGCGTTGGTCTTGAACGACATGACCAGCAGCCACAGGAACGGCGCCAACGCCAGCAGCGCCAGCACGATCGCCAGCGCCTGCATCGCGATCCTGTCGAGCTTTCTAGTCAATTTTGGTACCCCATCCGACCGAGCGAATGATGATCCAGCTCAGCACGATCGTGGCCGCCAGCAGCACGACGGTGATGGCGCTGGAGAAGCCGAGATAGGAAAAGTTGAACGCCTGCAGGAACGAGTAGTAGTTCGTCACCTCCGTCAGGCTGCCTGGCCCGCCCTCGGTCAGGATGTAGATCAGCGGGAAGGCCTTGATCGAATCGATCAGCCGGAACAGCCCTGCCACCAGCAGCACGCCCTGGATGAACGGCAGGGTCACGTGCCGCGTGAGCTGCCACGGCGAGGCGCCGTCGACCTTCGCGGCGTCGAGCAGTTCCTGCGGCAGCATCTGCAGCGCCGCCAGCACCATCAGCATGGTGAACGGGAACCACTCCCAGGTGTCGGCGATGATGATCGCGGTGAGCGCCCAGTCGGGGTTGGTGATCAGCGCCGGCACGTTCCACCCGATCGCCTTGAACAGGCCGTGCATCGGGCTGATGTCGGGCGTGTAGATCACCTTCCAGATGATGGCCACGACGATCGGCGGCAGCACCATCGGGATCAGGAACACCGTGCGCAGCGCCTCCAGCAGCCGCGACTTGATGTTGAGCAGCAATGCCACGCCGAGACCGATCAAGAGCTGCAGCGACACCGTCCAGAACGAGAGCTTGATCTGCACCCACACCGAGTTGGCGAGGCGGTCGTCGACCAGCAGCTGGCCGTAGCTGATCAGCGGCTGCGAGAAATCCCACTGCGTCTCGGGCCGCGTGAGATTGAGCGGCGTGAAGCTGGTCGCCAGAAGATAGAGCGCCGGCAACAGCGTGATGATCGCCAGGACCGCCAGCGAGGGCGCTACGCAGAACGCATAGAACTGACGCTGACGGTTAGAGATCAACCTTGAGCCCGGCCTTCTGCAGATCCTGGACGGCTTCGGCCTGTGCCTGCTTGATCGCTTCGGCCGCGGGCTGCTGCTTGGTGGCGATCTTCTCGATCGCCTTGTTGATCTTGTCGCCGACCTGCGGGAACACCGGCACGGTGCGGTACTTCATGTAGCCCGACTTGCCGCCCAGCTGCAGCACCTCGAGGTAGAGCGCCGCCACGTCCTGGCCGTTCAGCGTCATGACTTCCTTGAACTTGGGCGACTTGATCACCGAGGTGCGGCAGACGCTGGGATAGCCGTGCTTCTCGACGATCATGTTCATCGTCTCCTTGGAGAAGGCCCATTTGATGAACTCCCAGGCGGCTTCCTTCTTCTTGGAGCCCGCGGGAATGCCGAGCCCGTGGCTGTTGGAGCCCGGAAAGTTGCCCTTGGGGCCGGCCGGCATCAGCGCGAAACGCGTGGTCTTGGCGACCTTGCTCTCAGGATCCTTCACCAGCGGCACGCCCCAGGTGATGGCCTGCGTGCGCATGTTGGCGCGGCCCGACACTTGGGCGCGCATGGCCTGGTCGTCGGAGTAGGAGAGCTGGCCGTCCGGCCCGTACTTCGTCAGCAGGTCGGCATACCACTGCGCGGCGGCCGTGCCCTCCGGCGAGGCGAAGGTCGGCGTCAGGTTCTCCGGCGGCGCCTTGAATACGCTGCCGCCGTTGCCCATCAGGTACGGAATCCAGTTCCAGTGATGCAGCTTGTCGGCGACGAAGGCCTTCGTGCCGTCCTTGCCGTCCACGGCATCGCAGACCTTGATCAGGTCGTCGAACGTCTCCGGCGCCTTCAGGCCCGCCTTCTCGATCAGGTCGTAGCGCGACATGATGTTCAGCATCGCGCCCGCCTCGTGCGTGAACGCGAAAGTCTCGCCCTTGGCGTTCTTCATCGCCGACTGCGCACCGCTCACGAAGTCGTCGGGATCCCAGTCCGCCGGCGTGTACTTGGAGTCCTTGAAGAAGGTATCGAGCGGCGTCATCCAGCCGGCGCCGATCCAGCGCCCGGAGTAGATGAACGTCACGTTGCACACGTCCATCGCCGAGCCCTTGGTCGAGAGCTCGAGGTCGGTGCGCTGGTTGTAGACGGGGAAGGCCTGCATGGTGAAGTTCACCTTGATGCCGGTCTTCTCCTGGAACTGCGGGAAGTAGTTCTTGAGATATTCGTAGTAGGTGGTCTGGAAGCACGAGGCGTTGATGGTGACGCCGTTGTAGGGCTTGCTCCCTTGCGCGTTGACCGCGGGTGCCGCCAAGACGCCCAGCGCGCCGCCCAGAATCGTACGACGATTGAGTTTGCTCATCTCGGTCTCCTCCCACGGAGATTGGTCGTGGCCTTTTGGCCTTGCGGAGAGTTGAACGCGCTTCCTCCGAGGGGTCAAGGCGCTGGCCTCCTTATTGCATCGTTCGCCGCGTGGAATTGGGAGGGTCTCATGCGTCTTCGTCATGCAATCGGTGCCTGTGCACTTGCTGTCTTGTTCACCGTCGCGCAGACGTCGGCATACGCCGCACCGGCCTGCGAACCGGAAAATCTCGCGACCAAATATCCGAAGCTTGCCGGCAAGAAGCTGAAGATCGGCCAGGACGGCGAAAGCGCGCCGTTCAGTCATCGCGACCCGAAGGACTTCAATCACCTGATCGGCCTCGACGCCGACATGGCGCGGGCGGCCTTTGCCTGCATCGGCGTGCCGATCGAGTTCACGACCGGCGCCTGGTCGGGCCTCATTCCGGCCGCGATGTCGGGCCAGATCGACGTGATGTGGGACACGCTGCTCTACACGCCCGAGCGTGCCAAGCGCATGGACTTCGTGGCCTACATGAATTCTGCCACCGCGATCATCGTGCCCAAGGGTAATCCGAAGAAGATCAAGGTCGTCACGGACATGTGCGGCCTGACCGGGACCGCCAACCTCGGCACGACCCAGGAAGCGATGCTGCGCGAAGGCAGCGAGAAGTGCGTTGCCGCCGGAAAGAAGCCGATCGAGATCGTTACCTCGACCGACATGCCTGCGGGCTTGCGCCTGGTGCTGAACTCGCGCGCCGACGCCTCGCTGACCAACAAGTTCGTGGGCGACATTGCCGCGCAAACGACGCCCGCCATCGAAGTGGCCGCGGGCATCGTGACCGGCGCGCGCATCGCCGTCGGCACGGCCAAGGGTAACGACGACCTTGTGAAGGCGATCGCCGACGCGCTCACCGTACTCAAGGCCAACGGCGAGATGAAGAAGATCTACGAGGCCAATAAGGTCGACTACGACCTCGTGACCGAACCCGAGATCCTGACCAAGTAGGCCTTCTGCGGTGGGATCGGAAGCTGTCGAGTCGATTCTCGAGACACTGAGCTACAGCGTCTCGGGCTTCCTGCTCCAGGGGGCGCTCGCCGCGCTCGAGATCGCGGTAATCGCGATTGCGGCCGGCGTGGTGCTGGGACTTGGCCTCGCCCTGATGCGGCTCTCGACCTTCAAGCCGGCGAGCGCCTTCGCGTGGTTCTACATCTGGTTCATGCGCGGCACGCCGGTGCTGCTGCAGCTCGTGTTCCTGTACGACGCCCTGCCGCCCATGGGGTTGAAGCTCGACAGCTTTACCACCGCGGTGCTGGGCTTCACGTTGAACGAAGCCGCGTTCTGCGCCGAGATCATCCGCGGCGGCATCATCTCCGTCGATCGCCGCCAGACCGTCGCCGCCGCGGCGCTCGGCATGGCGCGATTCCTGACCTTGCGGCGTATCATCCTGCCCCAGGCGATGCGCGCGATCCTGCCGGCGCTGGCCAACCAGTCGATCAGCGTGATCAAGGGCACGGCGGTCGCATCGGTGATCTTCGTGAACGAGCTTACCTTCCGCAGCCAGCAGATCGTGGGCCAGAACTTCAAGTTCTTCACGGTCTTTGCCGCCGCCGGTCTGATCTATCTCGTCATGACGAGCGTGGTCGCTGGACTGCAGCGCTATCTCGAGCGGCGCTTCAATCCCGAGATCGAGCGCAAGCGGATCGCGACGCCGGTGCCCGACGAGGAGCCCGAGGCGATGGACTGGCGGACGCTGATCGACGCGAAGGCGCCCGCCGCCGTGCAGGATCCAGCCTTCGTCGTGTGCCGCGACGTGCACAAATCCTACGGGCCGCGCGAGATCCTGCGCGGTATCGACCTGTCGGTGGGCCGCGGCGAGGTCGTGGTGATCATGGGTCCCAGCGGCTCCGGCAAGAGCACTTTGCTGCGTCTGATCAATCATCTCGAGCATGTCGATGGCGGCGAGATCGTCGTCGACGGCAAGCATGTCGGCTACGAGAGCCACACCGATGGCCGCCTCGAGCCGGTGCGCAATCTCGCGAAGGCCCGCGCCGAGGCGCGCATCGGAATGGTCTTCCAGAGCTTCAATCTGTTCGAGCATCTCAGCGCTCTGGAGAACGTCGTCGAAGCGCCGGTGCAGGTCTACGGCCAGAACGAGGTGGAGGCACGGGGCCGTGGCGTGCGGTTATTGTCGGCGGTCGGGCTGGGTCGCCACGTCGATCACCTGCCGCATCGCCTGTCGGGCGGGCAGCAGCAGCGGGTCGCGATCGCGCGGGCGCTCGCGGTGTCGCCCAAGCTCATGCTGTTCGACGAGCCGACCTCGGCGCTCGATCCGGAACTCGTGGGCGAGGTTCTGACGGCCATCCGTCACATGGCCGAGGCCGGCATGACCATGATCGTGGTCACCCACGAGGTCCGCTTCGCCCGCGAGGTCGCCGACCGCATCGTGTTCATGGACGAGGGGCTGATCGTCGAGCAGGGAACGCCCGAAAAGGTGCTGGATCGGCCGCAGCAGGAACGTACGCAGCGCTTCCTCAGACTGATCGAGCGTCCGGCCAAGCACTGAGCTAGACTGCGGGCTTCGGAGGAAGCCCAAATGAAAGCAGCCGTTCTTTTCGAACCCAACACGCCCTTGCAGATCGTCGAGTGCGAGCTCGATCCGCCCAAGGCGCTCGAAGTGCGCGTGAAGATGCGCGCCTCGGGCGTGTGCCAGAGCGATTGGCACGTCATGAATGGCGACTGGCCGACACCCATGCCGGTCGTGCCGGGCCACGAGGCTGCGGGCGAAATCCTCGAATGCGGCTCGGGCGTCACCACGGTGAAGCCGGGCGATCACGTGATCTTCTCGTTCCGCCCGCATTGCGGCCGCTGCCGCTACTGCACGACGGGCCAGACGGTGCTCTGCATCGGCCGCGCCTCGGTGCCGCCGGGCACGCAGTACGACGGCACCTTGCGGCTGAAACACAAGGGCCAGGGCATCAACCAGATGGCGCGCATCGGCACTTTCGCCGAAGAGGTCGTCGTGCCGGAAGAGATGGTCGTGCCGATCCGCAAGGACATGCCGTGGGCGCAAGCCGCGCTGGTCGGCTGCTGCGTCGCGACCGGCGTGGGCGCCGTCACGCGTCACGCCAAGATCGAGGCGGGCTCGGCGGTGCTGGTGATCGGCTGCGGCGGCGTCGGCCTCAATGCGGTGCAAGGCGCGATGCTGTCGGGCGCGCGGATCATCATCGCGGCCGACATTCTCGACAACAAGCTCGAGATGGCCAAGACCTTCGGCGCCACGCACACGATCAACACCGCGACGAACAACGATCCGGTGAAGAAGGTGAAGGAAATCGCCGGCCTCGGCGTCGACTACTCGTTCGATGCTGTGTCGATCGGACCGACACAGGCGCTGGCCTTCGATGCGCTGGCGCCAGGTGGTCACGCGGTGGCCGTCGGCATTTCGGCCGCGACCGCGAAGGCCACCTACTCGCCGATGATGATGGTGTTCCAGGAGAAGACGATCAGCGGCACGTTCTACGGATCGGTGCGGCCCAACATCGACTTCCCGATCCTGGTCGATCACTACATGAACAAGAAGCTGAACATCGACGGCCTGATCAGCCGCACCTACAAGCTCTCGGAGATCAACGACGGCTTCAAGCGCATGATGGCGGGCGAGGTGGCGCGCGGCGTGGTGGTGTTCGATTGAGGATCGGCGACGCGTCTTTCTTTCGCATCGTCGATCGTTTGTTGAGTGCGGGCACGACTCGCACGCCAAGAACTCGTTGGTCGATCGACGGTGTCGAGTGGGATCGCGAGCGGCACAGCTATTCGGGCGCCACGCACGGCTTCACCATCGAGGTGACGACCGGCGTGCATGCCCGGTGGACCCTGCGCGTGGTCAAGGAGTACTGGCGCGATGGCCGGGGCGAGAGCACCCGGGACCTGCAATGGGCCCATGTCGAGGCCGGCGGCCGGGCCGAAATCGTCGAGTGGCTGAAGCGCCAGGAACGGGCCCTTGAATAGCCTTGCGAGACCCCTCCGGGAGGGTTAAACCCCAACGCAATCCGGCGCTGGGCCTCGGCTCCGCGCCGCTCGCTTGTTTCTCCTGTAATTACAGAGACTTAACCAGAATGCTGTCGCGTCTCATCGGGCTATTTTCGGCGGATATGGGCATCGACCTGGGCACGGCGAACACGCTGGTCTACGTCAAGGGTCGCGGCATCGTCCTGAACGAGCCGTCGGTGGTGGCGCTCACCACCCAGAGCGGCAAGCGCCAGGTCCTCGCGGTCGGCGAAGAAGCCAAGATGATGCTGGGTCGTACCCCCGGCAACATCCAGGCGATCCGCCCGCTGCGCGACGGCGTCATCGCCGACTTCGAAGTCGCCGAGGCGATGATCAAGCACTTCATCTCGAAGGTGCACAATCGCCGCTCGTTCGCCCATCCGCAGATCGTGGTCTGCGTGCCCTCCGGCTCCACCGCCGTCGAGCGCCGCGCCATTCAGGAATCGGCCGAGAGCGCCGGCGCCCGCAAGGTCTGGCTGATCGAGGAGCCGATGGCGGCGGCAATCGGCGCCGGCCTTCCGGTCACCGAGCCCACCGGCTCGATGGTGGTCGACATCGGCGGCGGCACGACGGAAGTCGCGGTCCTGTCGCTGGGCGGCATTGTCTATCCCCGCTCCGTGCGCGTCGGCGGCGACAAGATGGACGAGGCGATCATCGCCTACATCCGCCGCAACCATAATCTGCTGGTCGGCGAAAGCTCGGCCGAGCGTATCAAGAAGACGATCGCCTCCGCCTGTCCGCCGGACGACGGCGAAGGCCGCACGATGGAGATCAAGGGCCGCGACCTGATGAACGGCGTGCCGAAGGAACTGGTGATCACCGAGCGCCAGATCGCCGAGAGCCTTCAGGAGCCGGTCAGCGCCATCGTCGAGGCCGTGAAGGTCGCGCTCGAGAACACCGCGCCCGAACTGGCGGCCGACATCGTCGACAAGGGCATCGTGCTCACCGGCGGCGGCGCCATGCTGACCAACATGGACACCGTGCTGCGCCAGGCCACCGGCCTGCCGGTCTCGGTGGCCGAGGATCCGCTGCTCTGCGTCGCGCTTGGCACGGGACATGCGGTGGAAAATATCGATCAGCTGCGCGGCGTCTTGTCCTCCATGTACTAGACCGTCGTGCGCTAGGGCCTGCTCAGGTAAGATAGGCAGGGAATGGCGATACGGGACGATTTCGAGGTAGTCGCAGGCCAGGTACGGGTGGTCCTGCAACGTTTTGCGCTCGGCCTTCTCGTGCTCGCGGCCTTCATCGCCATGCTGGTCGGCAAGGCCGACACCGTGCTGGTCGAGAACGCCCGGGTCCTCGCCCTCGATCTGGCGAGCCCCGCGCTCGAGGCGATTGCCCGCCCGGTCGCCGCCGCCAACCGCGCCATCGTCGATCTCAAGGAGTTCGCCTCTCTGCGCGAGGAGAACGCCCGCCTGCGCGAGGAGAACAGCCGGCTGCTGGCCTGGCAGACCGCGGCGCGCCGGCTCGAGAACGAGAACGATCGGCTGCGTGATCTCTCGCAGTTCCGCGAGGGGCCGGAGGCGTCCTTCATCACCTCGCGCATCGTGGGCGACAGCGTGAGCGCCTATGTGCGCGGCGCCCTGCTCAATGTCGGCCGCAAGGCGGGCGTCACCACCGGCCAGGCCGTCGTCACCGGCGAGGGGCTGGCCGGCCGCGTCGCCGAAGTGGGCGAGAACAGCGCGCGCGTGCTGTTCGTGACCGACGTCAATTCGCGCCTGCCGGTGCTGGTCGAGCGCACGCGCGAACGTGCCATCCTGGTCGGCGACAACTCCCCGCAGCTTCGCCTCAACCTGCTGCAGGGCGTGGCGGGCGTGCAGCGCGGCGATCGCATCGTGACCTCGGGCGACGGCGGCAGCTTTCCCGTCGGCATCCCGATCGGCGAGGTCGTGCAAAGCGGCGAAGGCCACATCCGGATCCGTCCGTTCGCCGACTTCTCGCGCCTCGAGTTCGTGCGCGTCGTGAACTATGGCGTGACAGGCCTCGTGCTCTCCAATCCGCCCGCGCCGCCCACGGTGCCGGCCGGCCAGAAGGTCCGCTGAGATGCGTACTGACGGTGTGCTCGCCGCGCTCGACCGGTTGGGCCGCTTCGTCCTGCCGGGCACGGTGCTGTTGTTCTTCGTCGTGCTCACCCTGGCACCGCTCCGGGTGCCGTACTTCTCCGATGCGCTGCCGCTCCTGCCGGCGCTTGTCGTCTTCCAGTTCAGCCTGGCCACCCCCGAGCGCCTGCCGGGGCCGATGCTGCTGGCCATGGGCATCCTGCTCGACCTGTTGCTGGGCGGGCCGGGCGCGCCGGTCGGCGTGAGCGCCCTGGGTTTCGTGCTGATCCGTGCCTCCGTCGTCGCCAACCGCCGCTACCTGGTGGGCGTGCCCTTCCTGTTCCAGTGGATCGGCTTCTGCCTGCTCGCCTGGGGTTACGTGCTGATCGTCTGGATCCTGACGGCGCTGTGGACCTGGACCGCGCTCGAACCGGCGCCCGCCATGATGCAGTATGCCGTGGTGATCGTGATCTATCCGCTGCTCGCCCCGTTGCTCGCGCGGGTTCGTGCGCGCGATCCGCTCAACGTGCCGGAGCTGTCGCGCGGCACCGCGCGGCCGGGAGACACCACGGTATGATGCGCTTTCGCCAGACCGACAACGAGCGCTCGAGCCTGTTCACGCGCCGCGCCTTGCTGCTGGGCGGTGCGCAGGCGTTGCTGCTGTCGGCCCTGGCCGGACGCCTCTATCAGCTGCAGGTACTGGACACGCAGCGCTTCGCCACCATGGCGGAGGAGAACCGAATCAACCTCCGCCTGCTGGCGCCGGCGCGCGGGCTGATCTTCGACCGCACCGGCCAGCCGCTGGCGGTCAACCGCAACAACTATCGCGCCATGGTGAGCTCGGACCGCGGCCGCGGTGCGGAGATGCTGATCGACCGGCTCGACCAGATCTTCGGCCTCGCCGAGGCCGACAAGGTCCGCCTGCTGCGCGAGCTGCCCCGCAGCCGCAACGCCCAGCCGTCGGTGGTGCGCGAGAACCTGAACTGGGAAGAGGTGGCGCGGCTCGAGTTCAACGCGCCCGATCTTCCTGGCGTGTTCATCGACTTGGGCCAAAGCCGCGACTATCCCGAAGGCGAGCTGATGAGCCACATCATCGGCTACACCGGCCGCGTCGCCGACGAGGACCTGAACGGCCGCGACGATCCCGTGCTGCAGCTCGCCACCATGCGCTTCGGCAAGAAGGGCACGGAACGCTCGC
This sequence comes from Enhydrobacter aerosaccus, assembly GCA_903915535.1. Lineage (GTDB taxonomy): Bacteria > Pseudomonadota > Alphaproteobacteria > Reyranellales > Reyranellaceae > Reyranella > Reyranella aerosaccus_C. Next base: position 17,889 of record CAIWTJ010000050.1, on the reverse strand, counting down.
TCGAGGACGATCTGCGCGGCCGCGCCGGCGCCGTCCAGGTCGAGGTCAATTCGGTGGGCCGCGTGGTGCGCGAGCTCGACCGCACCGAAGGCCAGCCCGGCGCCAACGCCCTGCTGACGATCGATCTCGATCTGCAGAAGTTCGCCAACGACAAGCTCAATGAGATTCAGGCAAATTCCGAGCACAAGAGCGGTTCGGTCGTCGTACTCGACGTGATCACGGGCGACGTGCTGGCGATGGTGTCGGAGCCGGGCTTCGATCCCAACATGTTCGCCCGTGGCATCACCCAAACCGAATGGCGTGACTTGCTCGACAATCCCGAGCGCCCGCTGAACAACAAGGCGATCGGCGGCGCCTACCCGCCGGGCTCGACCTACAAGATGGTGACGGCGCTCGCGGCGCTGGAATCGAAGGCGATCGATCCTTGGACCGTATTGCCGTGCCTGGGCTTCATCGAGCTGGGCGACATCAAATTCCATTGCTGGCTCAAGGGCGGCCACGGCGGATTGAGCGTACAGGGTGCGATCGCCGCTTCGTGCGACTGCTTCTTCTACGAATGCGCGCGCCGGGCCGGCGTCGACCGCATCAGTGAGATGGCCAATCGGCTGGGCTTCGGCCGGTTGAGCGAACTGGGCCTGCCGGGTGAAACGGCCGGCATCCAGCCGTCGCGCCAGTGGAAGCAGGAAAAATACAGCAAGCCCTGGCAGCAAGGCGACACGTTCAATCTCGGTATCGGGCAAGGGTATATGAATGCGACGCCCTTGCAGCTCGCCATCATGACGGCACGTATCGCCAACGGCGGTTACGAGGTCCAGCCCAACATGCTGCTGGCCAAGGCATCGCCGCGCGAGGAGCTGGCGCCGCCGCCGATTCGCACCCGGCCGACCGCGCCCAGCCTGCGCATCGATCCGAAGAATCTCGCGCTGGTACGCCAAGGCATGTCGGACGTCGTGAACACCGGCGCCGGTACCGCCAACCAGCTGCGCATCGACAGCAAGACCGGCAAGCCGTTCGAGCCTGCTCTGCAGTTTGCGGGCAAGACCGGCACCGCGCAGGTCAAGCGCATCACCGAGCGTGAACGCGACATGGGCATTACGCAGGAGCAGCTGCCCTGGCACCTGCGCCACCACGGTCTGTTCGTCTGCTTCGGCCCGGTTGAGAACCCGCGTTATGCCTGCGCAGTGATCATCGAGCACGGTCAGGCCGGGTTCAACGCGGGCAAGGTCGGCAGGGACGTACTTGTCGAGACGATGAGGAAGGATCCCTCCCGTCACATGGAACGCTACAAGAAGATGGCGGCCAAATGACGTCGCTCGCCTTGGGCGTGCCATCGCCGCCGGCATTCTCCGAACGCATCTGGCGAATCAACTGGGGCATGGTGCTGGTGCTGACCGCGATCGCCGGTATCGGCGTGGTGGCGCTCTATTCGGCGGCCGGCGGGCGCTATGAACCATGGGCGGCGAAGCACGCCATCCGTTACGGCGCGGCTCTGGGTGTGCTGCTGATCGTGGCGCTGATCCACCCCAGAGTTTGGCTGGCGCTTGCGTGGCCGATCTATATCGGCGCGATGCTGCTGCTGGTCGCGGTGGACGTGATCGGCAAGACCGGCATGGGTGCGCAACGCTGGCTGATGCTGGGGCCGATGCAGATCCAGCCCTCGGAAATCGCCAAGGTCGCGGTGATCCTCGTGCTGGCGCGCTACTACCACGGGCTGACGCGCGAGCAGGCGGCGCGCTTCCTCTACACCCTGCCGCCGCTGCTGGTGATCCTGGCGCCGGTCGCCCTTGTGATGGTCCAGCCCGATCTCGGTACCGCGATGATGGTGCTCCTGGGAGGGGCGACGATGCTGTTCGTGGCGGGCGTGCGCCTCTGGATGTTCCTCGCGGCCATCGTCGGTGCCGTGGGCTTCATGCCGTTTGCCTGGTCGTTCATGCACGAGTACCAGCGCAAGCGCGTACTGACCTTCCTCGATCCCGACCGGGACCCGCTGGGCGCCGGCTACCACATTACCCAGTCCAAGATCGCCATCGGCTCGGGCGGCCTGTTCGGCAAGGGCTTCCTCCAGGGCACCCAGGCGTCGCTCAATTTCCTGCCGGAGAAACAGACCGACTTCATCTTCACGACGTTCGTCGAGGAGTGGGGCCTGGCGGGCGGCCTGGGGCTGCTCGCGCTGTTCGCGCTGGTGCTGGTGTGGGGCTTTTCCATCGCCTTGCGCAGCCAGCACCATTTCGGCCGGATGCTGGCGCTGGGCGTCTGCGCCATGCTGTTCTTCTACGTCTTCATCAATGTCGGCATGGTGACCGGCTTGCTGCCGGTCGTCGGAGTCCCGCTGCCGCTGGTCAGCAACGGCGGCACGGCCATGATCGTGGTGATGTTCGCCTGCGGGCTGCTGATCGGGGTGAATGTCTATCGCGACGCCCAGCTGCCGCGCGCCACGCACTAGGGCTGCGGCAAACTCCACCGGTGCGAAAGGTTGGCATCGGGATTGCTTCCGTCTTCTCCAGTCAACGATGACTGCCCTTACCGGGTCGCTGCAGCCAATGGCGGTTGTGGTTCTGGAACTGATTGTAGCCCCGTCCATGGGGCTTTCGGGCAGCCGTTGACGCGCCAATAGGCAATGGTTGCACGTTCCTGAACCGGTCGGACGCGGTCGTGGTTCGAACCAATTTGGGGAGCTGCAATGTCTTATCTCGCGCCTGCAGAATTCGTCACGAAGATGGTGGATGCCGGGGAATCCAAGATCTTCATGTCCACCAAGGACACGCTGATCCGCGGCTACATGGCGGGCGCCATCCTGGCCCTGGCCGCCTTCATGGCCGTTACCATCAATAGCCAGCTCGGCATCCCGCTTGTCGCGGCCTCCTTCTTCCCGATCGGCTTTTGCATGCTCTACCTGATGGGCTTCGACCTGCTCACCGGCGTGTTCGTGCTCTGCCCGCTGGCGGTGATCGACAAGCGGCCGGGCTGCACGTGGGGCGGTGTTGCGCGCAACTGGACCCTCGTGTTCTTCGGCAATCTTGCAGGCGCACTCACCGTGGCCTTTTTCGCGGCGGTCATCTGCACCTTCGGTTTTTCGACCGAGCCGGACAAGGTCGGCCAGACGCTAGGCAACATCGGCGTGGCGCGTACGCTGGGCTATGAGAAATACGGCGCTGCCGGCATGGCGACGCTGTTCATCCGTGGCATGCTCTGCAACTGGATGGTCTCGATGGGCGTCGTCGGCGCCATGGTCTCGACCACCGTACCCGGCAAGATCATGGCCATGTGGATGCCGATCTTCCTGTTCTTCTTCATGGTCTTCGAGCATTCAATCGTGAACATGTTCCTGTTCCCGAGCGCCCTGATGATGCACGGCAAGTTCTCGATCATGGACTACATCATCTGGAACGAGATCCCGACCGTGCTCGGCAACCTGGTGGGAGGGCTGGCCTTTACCGGCCTCACGCTCTATGCCACGCATGTCAGGACCTCGCCCAAGCGCGCGATCTAGCCCGGCACCGTTCGGCGGGCCTCGCTCTTCGGGCGGGGCCCGTCCTTCATCCTGGCCGAGCCAATGGCGCGTGAACTGAAGATCTCGATCGGTCAGCACTCGGACAAGGGCCGCAAGGAAACCAACCAGGATTTCCACGGCGCAATGATGCCCGGCGAGCCGACGCTCGGCCTCAAGGGTATCGCCCTCGCACTGGCCGACGGCATCAGCAGCAGCGATGTCAGCCGGATCGCCAGCGAATCGGCGGTCAAGGGCTTCCTCACCGACTACTACTGCACGTCCGACTCCTGGTCGGTAAAGACCTCCGCCCAGAGGGTCATCGCAGCCACGAATTCATGGCTGCACGGCCAGACGCGCCGGATCGGCTACGAGCACGACAGGGACAAGGGTTACGTTTGCACCCTGACCGTGATGGTGTTGAAGTCGGCGACGGCGCACATCCTGCATGTCGGCGATGCGCGCGTGTATCGCGTCTCGGGCAATGCCCTGGAGCAGCTGACCGAAGACCACCGCGTCGTGGTCTCCTCCCAGGAGACCTATCTCGGCCGCGCGCTCGGTATGAACCCAAGGCTCGAGATAGACTATCAGGCGATCGCGCTCGAGAAGGGCGACGTCCTCGTCATGGCGACGGACGGCGTCTACGAGCACGTCGAGCCCCGGTTCGTCATCCAGGCGATCGGCGAAAATGCGCACGATCTCGATGACGCGGCTCGCCGCATCGTCGAGAAGGCGTTCGAGCAGGGCAGCGCCGACAATCTCACCATCCAGATCGTCCGCGTCGACGAGTTGCCGGACGGCGAGGCGGCCGAGGCGATCGCGCAAACGGCCGATCTTGCTTTGCCGCCGCTGCTCGAGGCACGCCAGCTCTTCGACGGCTACCGGATCGTGCGCGAGCTCCATGCCTCTAGCCGCAGCCACATCTATCTCGCCGTCGACACCGAGGCGGAAGTCGAGGATCTGGTGATCCTGAAGGTCCCGTCGATCGACCTGCGCGGCGACGAGGCCTATCTGAAGCGCTTCATGATGGAGGAGTGGGTCGCACGCCGGCTCGACAACGCGCACGTGCTGAAGCCCCGGCCACGGTCGCGCAAGCGCGGTTTCCTCTACGTCGTCACCGAATATGTCGAGGGCCAGACGCTCACACAGTGGATGATCGACAATCCAAGGCCCGATCTCGAGACCGTGCGCGGTATCGTCGGGCAGATCGCGTCGGGCTTGCAGGCATTCCATCGCAAGGAAATGCTGCACCAGGACCTGCGACCCGAGAACATCATGATCGACAAGACGGGCACGGTGAAGATCATCGACTTCGGCTCGACCCGCGTGACGGGGATCGCCGAAGCCGATCCCACCGATGCCGATCCCATCCTGGGCACGATCCAGTACACCGCGCCGGAATACTTCCTGGGTGAGGGCGGGACGCCGCGCTCGGACATCTACTCTCTGGGCGTGATCGCCTATCAGATGGTGACCGGCCGGCTGCCCTATGGCGCGCGCATGGCGCAGGCCCGCACCAAGTTCCAGCAGGGCAAGATTGCCTATGCCTCGGCACGCGACGAGAAGCGGGAAATCCCTGCTTGGTTCGACGGCGCCCTGCGCAAGGCCGTCCATCCCGATCCCCTGCGGCGCTATGACGAGCTGTTCGAGTTCGTCCACGATCTGCGCCATCCCAACGGCAAATTGCTCGATTCCAATCCATCGCCCCTATTGGAGCGCAATCCGCTGCTGTTCTGGAAAGGCCTGTCGTTCGCGCTTGCGGCTCTGCTCCTGCTGACGCTCGCATTGCAGTACGGCCGATTCCGCTGAAGGACGGGAAAAATCGCCGATTCTGACCTATCGACAAGCCCGGATTGCCTTGCTAAACCCCGCGCCTCTCCGAGGGTTGGGCGATTAGCTCAGTTGGTAGAGCAGGTGACTCTTAATCACCGGGTCGTAGGTTCGAGCCCTACATCGCCCACCAATCCTTGGAAGAAAGAAGCCCTGCAGCGCGGGGCTTTTTCATGCTCGGCGGAGCCCGCCGGAGACCGCAGGTCGAGCGCTCGAGGTCGATGTTCAACGACATATCGCCTGCGGCGAGGGCGTAAGAGCCGGATATGGCCACGATCGAAGTAGCGAGTGGTTCGTTCGAGCCAATCGCCGTTGCGGAGTCGAGACAGGCCGCGGCGTTGTCGGGCCGCACCTCCGCCACTGCCTGACCCCATTCTCCTTTTGCACGGTCCAACGGAGCCAATATGCTATTGTACTAAATCGTACATGCGCTGTGCGTACATCACGCCGGGAGCTGCATGGCCAAAAAAACCAAATCCGCCTTTGATCCCAAGGCCTTCCTGGCCACCGTGAGCCGTGGCCGCACGGTCGCTTCCTATCGCAAGGGCGGCGTCATCTATCGTCAGGCCGCCGCTGCAGACGCCGTGTTCTACATCCAGAAGGGCAAGATCAAGATCACGGTCAGGTCCCAGCAGGGCAAGGAAGCGGTCATTGCCCTTCTGGGCACGGGCGAATTCTTCGGCGAAGGCTGCCTGATCGGCCAGCCGCTGCGCTTGGCGACGGCCGCCGCCATGATCGAGAGCGAAGTGATGCGGGTCGGCAAAGCCGAGATGGTCCGCGTTCTCCACGAGGAGCCTGCCTTTGGCGAGCTCTTCATGGCGCACCTGCTGACGCGCAGCAGCCGGGTCGAGGAAGACCTCGTCGACCAGCTCTTCAACTCCAGCGAAAAGCGCCTGGCGCGGACGCTGCTGCTGCTGGCGAACTTCGGCAGGGAAGGCGGCCCGCAACCGATCACCACGCCGATCAGCCAGGAAACCCTGGCCGGCATCATCGGCACGACGCGGCCGAGGGTCAGTCATTTCATGAACAAGTTCAGAAAGCTGGGCTTCATCAGCTACAACGGCCATCTCGAGGTCCACAGCTCCCTGTTGAGCGTGGTGCTGCGCGACGATGTGTAACCGCGTTGTCGGCAAGCTGGTCAACATTGAACAGATCGGCACCGCTGGGACGTCTAGACTTCCCGCGATCGTCGCATTCTTTCTTGGGTTCTTGGGACGATCGGGAAGGTAAGCGGCGGCTGGGGTTCGTGCCGTCGACTACCCCTCCGGAGCAGTCGTACCCCGCTCCAGTTGCTCCCTTCGGGGACGCGGCCACCGCTCTCCCCGCGCTTGCGTCCCCGAGGGTGAGTTCCTCGCGCACGACGCGAGGGCTCCACCCCTCGCTGGATCGGACAAGCCCCGCAAATGCGGGGATTTTGTCGTCCTTATTGCAACAATGAAGCTTTTCAAGGAGGCTGCGCCGGGGACCTGAGAGCGTGTTTGAGGGGGAGAGCTTCTTGAGAAAATTCGTCTTTGCATTGGCCTTGTGCCTTTGCGGCCCGGCCTTTGCGCAGGAAATCAGCGTGCCGTTCGCGCAAGGCGGTTCGCGCGTGACCAACGGCAAGGCCGTCAGTCACGAGGTCATCCTCGATGCGCGCATGTACGTCTCGCTTCCGATCGACAGGGCGGGGACGGTCACGGTCGAAGGGCTGACCGAAACATTCGATGGCGTGCGCTGTGCCGATCCGGATTCGACACGCCATGCCTGGGGGTGGACCTTCGACAAGTTCAAGGCCCTTTTCGAGGCGGACGGCGGGTACGTTGCCAAAGGCCAGCCGGTGCTGATCTCCGATGGCTTCCTTCCCGGCAGCTCGACGCGGGGCATTCTTACGGCGGTGATGATCGATACGGAGAAATACGCCCAATCGGGCCGGCCCCCGATCCCTGGCATCAACAATGCCGACATGAGCCGGAGCAAGTGGGTGGAGTTCAAGGGCATCGCCAACGCCACTCCCGGTGTCACCGTCGCGGCCGTCGGCAAGGACGCCAAGCTGACGTTCACCGGAACTTCAGGTCATCTTGTGTTGTTCATGAACGAGAAGGCCGATGCCGCAGCCTATGCCGCCCATCAGGGTTCGATTTGCGTGAGGGCAACCGTCACGCCCTAGCGAGCGGCTGCAACACCGTCTTGACGATGATCCGCGAGGTCAGCGTCTTGTGCACCGGGCAATGGTCGGCGATCTCAAGCAGGCGCGACCGCTGGGCATCGTCGAGAGTGCCGATGAACTGGATATTCCGGTCGATGTGATCGAGCAGCGCCGTGGGTCGGTCGCAGTCCGCACAATCCTCGGCGTAGCGCCGCTGGTGGCGTAGGTTCACGACGACCTGCTCGAGCGGCCATTGCTTGCGTGCCGCGTACATATGGACGGTCATCGACGTGCAGCTTCCCAGCGCCATCAGCAGCAGGTCGTAGGGGCCGGGTCCCGCGTCCGCGCCGCCGGCCGACACCGGCTCGTCGGCGCGCAGCGAATGGCGGCCGTTCAGCATGATCTGGTCGAAGGGGCCCAGCCCCGTGGACGCGACCACGACGTTTCCGGGGACGACCATGGCCTGGAGCGCGGCCGCATCGCGGCGGCCTGATGTCGTTGTCATCGAACTTCCTCCGCTGTTGCCGGACGAAGTAAGCCCTCAGGCTTTGCCGGCGTCCACTTCGCGTTGGTACATCAGCAGGTCCAGCACCAGGCCGCGCTGCCCGAAGCTGCACAGCACGGAGTGCGCCTGGGCGCGATGATGGGTCTGGTGGTTGAAGAAATGATCGAGCGCCGGCATCAGCGGCTGGACGAATTCCTCGGGCGTGCTCACGCGGCGATAGCGGATGCTGCCGGCCAGCTTCGAGGCGTCGAGACTTTCGACATAGGCCGCGATGCGCCGGTCCTCGGCTTCGCGCGCGGCGCGCAGGTCGGGCAGATGCTCGTGCTGGATCACGTCCAGGCGCTCGGGCGAAGGGCCTTGTCCGGTGAAGCGATGCATCCAGACCCAGTCCGCCGTCAGCAGGTGATTGAGCGTGCCATGCATCGATTTGAAGAAGACGCCGCGATCGGCGCGATAGTCGGCATCGCCGAGTTGCGCCGCGGCGTCATAAAGCCGGCGGTTGGCCCAGGCGTTGTAGCCGGCGAACATCGTGTAACGGGCTTTCATGCGGCAATCTTGGCGCAGCCCACCGGCGCTGCAAGATTGATTGAGTGATTCAAGCTGCTTTGCCGTTAGCCGCGATAGCCCCGTTTGCCGCCGTCGCGCAGCCACAGCCGTACCAGGTGGCGTTTGCGTTCGGGTTCGGGGAAGTCGACGAACTCGGTGCGGGCGTGGCCGGTGGCGCGGTTGTTGCCGTACTGTATCTGGCCGCGCTCGAATCGGAGTTCGACATGCAGCTCGGGCAGGTCGAAGACGGACTGCACCGCGTCGAGGGCCGCTGCCGTCTCGTTGTCGAGGCGCTCGCCGCGCAGCGCGTAACCTGCGTGAATCTCGCTCAACGCCAGGCGCGCCTTCATCGTGCCATCGGCGCCGCGTTCGAAGATCGGCGCAGCGAAGGTCTTTGACTCGTCCGGCTGATGCTCGGCATGGCGGTCGTACCAGAAGGGCTTGTAAAGGCGCGGCATGAGGTCGGGATAGCGCTTGACGAGCGCCTCGTGCACCGTCGCCACGCTCATCACCTGGCTGATGCCGCCGGATTGTGCCGGATGCAGGCAGAACAGGCAGACGTAGTCCGGCGGCGTCTCGTTGTAGGAATTGTCGTTGTGGAAGCGCAGGTCGACATTGGTCACCGTTGGCCGGATGCCCGAGCCGGGCTTCAGCTTCGCGCCGGTATCCATGACATCGAAGAACATCTGGCCGTTCAGCTTCTGCGCCACCGGGCGTGCCAACAGACTCGACAGCAGCCAGTAGAGGCCGATCGCCTCGTCTTTGGTCATCTCGTCGAGCGGCAGGCGATCGAGGACGGCGAAACTCGGCCCATCGCGCGTGATCCGGCGTACCTGGTCCATGACAGCGCGGCAGGCGTCGAGCTTGAAGTCCTTGGGGTCGAGCAGGAGGGTGGGCAGCGGTGCGCGGCGGATTTCGTCGCGGACTGTCCGCAGCTCGGCGAGTGCGGCTGCCGACAACGCTACCGTCCAGTCGTGGGGCGCGATCGTATCGCGTGTCCAGGCCTGCATGTTTGCTCCCCCTACAGGTCGTTGCCTGCAATCCAGAATACCTCGCCCTGGCTCTGTTCGGTATCCAGCCAGAGGAAGGGCAGGCGCGGATAGGCACGCTCCAATGGGCGGCGGCCGCGGCCCAGTTCGCAGAGCAGCGCGCCGTTCTTGGCCAGGTGCCGAGGCGCGTCGGCCAGGATGCGACGGATGAGGTCGAGGCCGTCGTCGCCGGCCGCCAGGGCCAGGCGCGGCTCGTGTCGATACTCCGGTGGCAGCTTCGCCATGCCCTTGGCGTCGACATAGGGCGGGTTGGTGAGGATCAGGTCGTAGCGTCGGCCAGCGAGCGGCGTGAAGAGATCGCCGCGATGAAGCGTGATGCGGTCGCCCAGCCGGTGCGTCGCGACATTGCGCCGGGCGAGGGCGAGTGCGCCGGCCGAGAGGTCGACGGCGTCGATCTTGGCGCGTGGGAAGGTAAGCGCCGCCAGGATCGCCAGGCACCCCGAGCCGGTGCAGAGGTCGAGCACGCGGCGCACCTTGGACGGATCGCCGATCGGCAGGCTGCCCTGCACCAGCATGTCGCCGATGAAGGAGCGCGGGATCAGCGCCCGGCGATCGATATGGAATCGCACGCCGTGCATGTAGGCCGCGCCCAGGAGATAGGGCGCAGGCATGCGCAGCGCGATGCGGGCCTCGATCAGGGTCGCAAGGCGAGCGCGTTCGGCCGGCGTGGGCTTGAGGTCGAGCCAGGGATCGAGCGTATGGATGGGCAGTCTGAGGGCTTCCAGCACCAGAAACGCCGCCTCGTCGACGGCATTGGTCGTGCCGTGACCGTAGGCCAGGCGGGCAGCGCGAAAGCGACGCACCGCGAGACGGAAGAAATCACCCAGGGTGACGGGAGGAGGTCTGTTGGCGCTCGGCATGGCGGCCTAGACTAGCCCACATGAATCGCCGTGACTTCCTTTTTGCCGGAGCGGCTCTCCCCCTGCTGTCGGCACCCGCTTCGGCGGCCGGCCGCATCCAGGTCGTCTACGTCGGCGGCTGGGACTGCCCCTACTGCACGGTCTGGAAGGACGAATACAAGAAGGGCTGGGTGGATTCGGCCTGGTACAAGCAGGTCGAGTGGACCGAAGTCGACATCCCACACCTGCGCGAGGCCTATCAGGAGCGTTACTGGCCGGGAGAGCTGCACGCGATCCGCGAGCAGCTGCCGAAGAAATCCGGGACGCCGCGTTTCATCGTCGTCCGCGACGGCAAGGTCGTTTCCAACGAGCTCGGCGTCAACAAGTGGGAAGAGACGCTGTCCCGCATCAGAACCTTGCTGGCCTGATCCGCATGGCTGGAGCCCTCGATGGTCTGGTCGTCCTCGACCTGACGACGCACCTGTCCGGACCCTTCTGCGGCATGCAGCTGGGCGATCTCGGCGCCGACGTGATCAAGATCGAGAGCCCGCAAGGCGATTCCATGCGGGGCGCCCCTCCCTTCATCGAAGGCGAGTCGGCGCCCTTCATGACGTGGAACCGCAACAAGCGCGGCCTCAAGCTCGATCTCAAGAACGCCGACGATCTCGCGGTGTTCTGGGACCTGGTCGACGGCGCCGACGTGGTGCTGGAGAATTTCCGCCCCGGCGTGATCGACCGGCTCGGCATCGGCTGGAAGGCGCTGCACGCGCGCAATCCGCGGCTGGTCCTGGGCTCCGTCTCTGGCTTCGGGCAGACCGGGCCCTATGCCAAGCGCGGCGGCTTCGACCTGATGATCCAGGCGATGTCGGGGCTGATGTCTGTGACCGGCCCGAAGGATGGCCCGCCGCACCGCGTGCCGCTGTCGATTTCCGATGTCGGCGCCGGTCTCTATCTCACGATCGGCATCCTGGCGGCGCTTCAGGCGCGCAATAAATCGGGTGAGGGCCAGTGGGTCGAGACCTCCTTGCTGGAGGCTACTGTCTCTCTGGGCGTGTTCGAGGCGGCCAACTATTTCGCCAACGGCAAGCGGCCGGAAAAGCTCGGCCAGGCGCATCGTGGCTCGTCGCCCTATCAGGTGTTCCAGACAAAGGACGGCTACATCACGATCGGCGGGGCACAGCAGAATTTCTTCGTGAAGTTCTGCGCGCTCGTCGGCAAGCCCGAGCTCGTGGACGATCCGCGCTTCAAGGCCAACGCGCTTCGCGTCAAGCACAACGACGAGATCGTCGCCATCCTGCAGGCCGAGATCGTAAAGCGCACGACCGACGACTGGATGAAGGCGCTGGAGGCCGAGGGCATTCCGGCGGGGCCGGTGCTCTATCACGACGAAGTCTTCACCGATCCGCAGATCCTGGCGCGCGGCATGGTGGGCGAGGTCGAGCACGCCAAGGCGGGCAGGCGCAAGACGCTGGGCGTGCCGATCAAGATGTCGGCGACGCCCGGAAGCCTGCGCCGCGCCGCGCCGACCCTGGGTCAGCACGACGCGGAACTCAGGAAGAAGAAGCCGAAAGCCTAGCTGCGGCGATCCGGACGGCCATCGCCGTCACGATCGCGGCCGTTGCCGTTGTTTCCGCCGTTGCCGTGATGCTGGGTGTTGCCCGGCTGCGGGCTGGTGGGCGGCTGATGTGTCGCCGGCGGCGTATTGTTCGCCTGCGGCCGGTCGTGATGCTCGTTGCCGCGATTTGCCTGCGGCGTGAACGTGTGCTGCGGCACGGCGACCGGGACCGGCACATAACGAGTCTGCGTCACGACCGGCGTCGGCGCGTAGTATGTGGTCGCCGGGGCATAGTAGGTCGGCTGGCTGTAATAGCCTTGGCTGGCATAGCCCTGGTTCGGGGCGTAATAGCCGTCGCTGTAACCATAACCCTGGTCGACCGTCTCGACGCAGGCTGTCGTGGACACCGCGAGAGCGGCCACCGCGAGTAATTTAAAGGTACGCATCTGTCGCCTCCTGTGGGGGAGCCCTTGTCTCGGGTCCTTCCCTCTGCAGGCTATACGCAACGGACTAAGGCGGCCGGTGGCACGATTGTGGCCAAAAAAACGCCGCCTCTCACGTCTCCGTGACAGGCGGCGTTCCATCAGGTTCAGCTGGTTTGTTTAGTAGCGCGACGGGGCCGGGCGACCCTGATAGCGATCTGGGATGCCGTCGCCATTGGCGTCGCGGTCATAACGGTTGGGGATGCCGTCGCGATCGGCGTCGCGCGTCGGCGAGTTCCAGTAGCGGTCGTTGCGGCTCGAGGCCGAGTTGGGATAGCGGCCGTCGTCGACGCAGCCGGCCACCAGGGTGACCAGGCCGAGAGCGGCGATGAGCCATTTGGCGTTGCGCATGTTGTCCTCCGTTGCGGAAAATCCGTAGCGGGCAGTTCAACGATGCATTCGGTCTGAAGTGGCGGCGGCCGGCCGCAAAAATTCTTGCCGTTAAGCAGGAACCTTTGCCTGCCTACTTCATCTTCAGGCCGACGACGCGCACCAGCCCGTCAGGCATTGGCTTGAAGCCTTCGAGGCGGTCGGTGTAGGCGATCAGGATCTGCGGATGATAGATGTAGAGAATCCAGCCGCTCTCGAGAAAGCGCTGGGTGATTTTCTCGTAGGCTGCCTTGCGCTGGACGGGATCGGTGGCGGCGCGCGCCTCCTTGTGCCAGGCGTCGATGTCCTTGTCGCAATAGTGCGCCATGTTCTGGGGCGCCCCGCAGGTCTGGTAGATCACCGAGTTGCCGTCGGGATCGATACGGCCGCTCCAGGTGTTCTGGTAGACCTGGAAATTGCCGTCCTCGCCCTGCTTCAGCGCGGTCGCGACCTCGGTGACGCGGATCTTCAGGTCGAATCCCGCCTCCGCCACCATCGACTGGATGACCTCCGAGACCGCGCGCACTTCGGGAGTGTTGCTGACCATGAAGTCGAGTGACAGCGGCGTATTCACGCCCGCCTCCTTCATCAGCTCCCTGGCCTTGGCGATGTCGCGCTTGGGCACCGGGAACTTCGCCTGGTAGAAGGGCGACTGCGGATTGACGAACTGGTTGGCCGGCACGAATTCACCGTTGAACACGACCTGGTTGATCACGTCGCGATCGAGCGCGAGATCGAAGGCGCGGCGCACGCGGGGATCCTTGGCCAGCGGATTGTCCGACTTGGGACCGTTCGCCGTGTTGATCATCAGACCGAACCAGCCGAGCGACACGGCCTTGGTAAGCTTCAGCTTCGGCGTATCGCGCACCGACTTGATGTCGGTGGCAAGCACGCGCTCCATCAGGTCGAGCCCGCCGGACTTCAGGTTGGCCAGACGCACGGTCGAATCGACGATCGGCAGATAGGTGATCTTGTCGATGAAGACCTGATCCTTGTTCCAGTAGTCGGCGAATTTCTCGACGACGATGCGGTCCTGCTGGATGCGTTCGACGAATTTGTAGGGACCGGCGCAAACCGGATGGAGGCCGAACTTGTCACCGGCGGCCTCCGTGGCCTTGGGCGCCAGCATCATGCCGGCGCGGTCCGTGAGCTGGGCGAGAAGGGGAGAGAACGGCTCCTTGAGCAGCAGCTTGATGGTGAGCGGATCCACCACCTCGACCTTCTCGATCGAGCCGATCTCGGGTCGGCGGAACGAGGTCTTCATGAAGAGATGCCGGTCGAGGCTGTACTTCGCGGCCTCCGCATCGAACGCCTCGCCATCGTGGAATTTCACGCCGGGGCGGAGCTTGAGCGTTACCGTCTTGCCGTCGGCCGAGGTCTCGTGGCTGAGCGCGAGCTGCGGCACGATGTTCGTCTTCTCATCGATGTCGAACAGCTTGTCGCACATCGAGGCGAGCACGATGCGGGTCGTGTAGCTGCGCGACAGGGAGGGATCGAGCGTGTCGGGATCGTCGCCCAGGCCGATCTTGAGCTGCGTCTGGGCGGTGGCCGTACCGGCCAGCAGGCAAAAGGCAATCGAAAGCGCAAAGCGTTTCACGGGACCCCTCCCTCGATGCGATCAGGGCCCCCGTTGCACAGGCCGTGCCACTAGCCCTTGCGCAGACTCCCGATACCGAGCCCGGCACCGTCCTTTGATTGTAGCCTCATCAAGGGGTTGGGCGTTGGCTCCGCAACCTTCACGAGAGTGTTACGGTCGCGGTGCTGAAAGAGCTCCGTGCGACCCTTCACCATGAGCATGGTGTCGGAGATGTAGCTCCAGCTGCCGTCGGCGTTGAAGGTGACCTCGAGTTGATAGGAATCGGTGCGGAAGGCCTGCTCGAGAAAGAACGTCGAGCAGATGCCGTACTGGGTCTGCCCGCGCTCGGCCTTCACGATCAGCTTGGTGTCGTCGGGCTTGGCGTGGCCCGCGGCGATGGCGACCTGGCCGCGCGGGATGGTCAAGGTCTGCATTATAAGTCCGGTCGCGGGCTCCCACAGCCAGTAGCCGATCTGGTCGTGGAAGGTGCCTTCCTCGTCGCTGGCGACGATGTTGGTGTGATAGCGCAGCCCATAGAAGAGCTGCGGCCCGTTGGTCTGGGCATCGATGGGCTGCAACTCGATGCGCTCGCTGAACTCGCGCCGTTCTGGACCGTCTTCCTTGGGATTTATGTCGACGCCCTTCGCACTCTCCCAGACGCCCGCCAGCCGGCGCAGCGGCCCGAGATTGGCGAGCGTATCGGGATCGGGTTCCGGCTCGGTGAAGATGTCGTCGGGAATCGAGTCAGCCATGTCTAGAGTGCTCCGGGAGCAGGACCACGCGCCACCTTGGCATTGAGCTTGGGCGGATGCGTGACGATCGATTTCAGCGCCGGTGTGGGCTTCGTGAGCTTCTTGAGGTTCGGAAGCGGCCGGGCCAGGCCCGGGATGGTCTTGAACGCCGTTTCCATCGCATGCGCGGCGCCCAGTGCCTCGCCGTCGCCGCGGAAGCGGCCGATGACCTGCAATCCAAAGGGCATGTTCTTGTGATCGAGGCCGCAAGGCAGCGACACCGCCGGATTGCTGGTCAGGGTGACGAAGTATTTGGTCGCCATCCAGTGGTAGTAGTTGTTGAGCTTCTTGCCGTCGATCGTGTCGAGGTAGAGCTGCTTCCACGGGAAGGGCGTGACGCCCACCGTCGGGCCGATGACGATGTCGTAGTCCTTGTAGATTTCCTGGAAGCTTCGGAAGATTCGCGTCTGCTCGCCGTGCGCCCAGGCGAAGTCGGCGAGCGTGAGTTTGGCGCCCAACTCGTAGTTGGCGACGATGTTCGGTCCGAGCAGGTGCTTCTTGTTGGCATAGAGATCCTGGTACCGCGACAGGAAGCTCACGGCGCGGATGACGTCGAAGCAGCGGTCGGCGCCGCCGTAATCGACCTCGACCTTGTCGAGGCGGCGGAAGAGATGCTTCATCGCCTTGATCTTCTCGCGGAAGGCCTTGCGGATGCCCTTCTCGACGGGCGCGCCGCCGTAGTCTTCGGTGTAGGCTACGCGCAGGCTTCCGAGGTCGACCGGCCAGGGTTCGGCATAGGCCATCGGGTCGAGCGGGAAGGAGAGTGGATCGGTGTCGTGTTGGCCGATTTGCGTGGCGTAGAGCATGCAGACGTCGGCCACGTTGCGGCCCATCGGCCCCAGTACCGAGATCGGCGTCCAGCCCATGGCGCGGCGTTCGACCGCCACCATGCCGGGCGAGGGGCGGAAGCCCACGACGCCGCAGAACGAGGCGGGGTTGCGCAAGCTGCCGCCGGTGTCGGAGCCCGTGCAGACCGGCAGCATGTCGGTTGCCAGCGCCACGGCCGAGCCGCCCGACGATCCGCCGGGATTGAGCATCGGATTGAACGGATTGCCCGACGCGCCCCAGACCGGATTTCGGCTGTTCGAGCCCGCGCCGAACTCAGGCACGTTGGTCTTGCCGACGACGATGGCGCCCGCGGCGCGCACCCGGCCGACCATGACGTTGTCGTAGGCCGGTACGAAGTCGCGGTAGAGCGGCGAGCCATAGGTAGTGAGGAGATCCTTGGTCTCCTCGAGGTCCTTGATGCCGGTCGGCAGGCCGTGCAGCAGCGGCAGGTCCTCGCCTCGGCGGACGGCGGTCTCGGCGGCCTTGGCTTCCTTGCGCGCGCGGTCGACGCACATGGCGGTCACGGCATTCACCGCGGGATTGATCTTCTTGATGCGCTGCAGGCTCGCCTCGAGCAGTTCGACGGGCGAGATCTCCTTGGTGCCGATGCGCCGGCGCATCTCCACGGACGAGAGCGCGAGCAATTCTTCGTTGGCCATCATTTCCTCTTCTTGTCGATTGCGGCTTGTCGGTTATGGCTTGTGCAGGCGCACGGGTTCACGGGTGACGGTACGGCGGCCGCGCTTGTAGGCGGCAAGTACCGGCGCGGTGGTGCGCAGCGCCATGACGGCATCGGGCGCATCCAGCACGACCAGATCGGCCGGCCCGCCCACTTTGATTCCGTAGTCGTCCTTGCGCATCAGCCTGGCGGCAGATGCCGTGCCCATGTCCCAGAGCGCCTTCACCTCGTCGTCGTTGGCGCGCTGGGTGACGATGGCGTGCATGTTGATCTGGCGCAGCAGCTGGCCGTCGCCGAACGGCGTGAAGGGATTGAGGATGTTGTTCGAGCCGATCGAGCAGGTGACGCCGCGCTCGGTGAGGAAGTTCAGGTCGAGGACGTTGCGCGGCACATTGTGGTCGGTGTGGCGGCCGCCGAGATAGAGGTCGGTCGCGGTCAGCACCGTGGCCGCCACGCCGGTATCGGCCATGCGCCTTGCCACCTTGTCGAGGTCCTTGAACGGCATGGTGGCCATCTTGCCGAGATGGCCGACGGCGACGCGACCGCCCCATTTGTACTTTTCGGTCAGTTCGCAGACCAGCAACGTGTCGAGATGCTCGGCCGTCGTGCCGCTGTCGACATGCATGTCGATGTCGGCGTCGAACTCGCGCGCCATCTCGAAGACGCGGCGGATCTGGGCCGAGCTGTCGCTGTCGTAGCTGGGGGCGGCACCCACGACCCTGGCGCCGTTCTTGAGGGCGGCAACCATCAACTCGTCGGTGCCAGGATTGTTGGTCAGGCCTTCCTGGGGCATGACGCAGAGCTCGATGTCGATCGCCCATTTGTACTTGTCGACCAGCGCCTTCACCCCCTCGAAGCCGCGCATGCCGATCTTGGGGTCGACCTCGCAATGGGGGCGCATGCGGGTGGCGCCGTGGCTGATGCATTTCTCGATCGTGGCCGAGGCACGCTCGATCACATCCTCGACCGTCATCGTGTGCTTGACCGCCGACACGCGCTCCATGGCGAGGTGCGGCATGCGTTTAGTGTTGTGTTCGCAGCGGCCGAGAATGCAGGCCTTCTCGAGATGGATGTGGGTTTCGACGAAACCGGAGCAAACCAGGCGGTTGCCGCCTTTCATTTCCTCTTTGGCTCCGCCGCCCAGCTTGGGCGCGATGGCCACGATGCGGCCGTCCTTCACGCCGATATCCGTCACCGGCTGATCGGCCTTGCCGTCGGGCAGCCGCAC
>CAIWTJ010000049.1 GCA_903915535.1 Enhydrobacter aerosaccus | reverse complement strand
TCCTGGACCACGAGCTTGCTGTCCACGATGCGGTCGAGCAGCGCCGGGAACACCGCCTGCAGGGGCATGTTGCGGTACTGCGGCGGCAGCGCCTGCTGGGCGACTTCGAGTTCGGAGAGGCGGATCGGCTGGCCGTTGATGCTCGCCACGACCGGGTCCTTGAACACGGCCGGCGGCGAGGGCGGCGCGGGGGCCGGTAGGACGGCCTTCGGCATCGTCCCCGGCTTGAGTGCCGGGGTCTCGGATGCGGGTGGATTTTGAGCCATCGCCGGACCAGCGGCTGCGCAGCACAGGACAACGATGCGCAGGAGGCGCAGACAACGGCTCATGAG
Organism: Enhydrobacter aerosaccus; assembly: GCA_903915535.1. GTDB lineage: Bacteria > Pseudomonadota > Alphaproteobacteria > Reyranellales > Reyranellaceae > Reyranella > Reyranella aerosaccus_C. The sequence continues at coordinate 3,552 of CAIWTJ010000049.1, read as the reverse complement.
GTGCTCCGGGGACTAAAAGTCCGACTGAATAGGGCGACGATGCACTCGTTTACACAGGGGCGCTTGCTTCAAGCAAGCGTTGCCGCGTTATGAAGGACGGATGACGCGGAATTGAGGCGCTTTCCTGGAAACCCTGCGGCAGCTTGGCCGTTAGCGCGGCGCTTGCGTTGACTCTCAAGGGTACGCTCTCTATCTCTCACCTGAAGGGCGGGCCACGTGCCCGCCTAAGTCGTTAGAATATCGAGGTTTTCATGCTCGGAGCGCTAGCCCGAAGCCTGTTCGGGTCAGCCAACGACCGTGTCGTCAAAGGCTTCGACCGGACCGTAGCGAAGATCAATGCGCTCGAGGCGGAGTTCGCTGCGCTCTCCGACGACGATCTGCGCGGCAAAACCGCTGCGTTCCGGGCCCGTCTGGAAAAGGGCGAAACGCTCGACAGCCTGCTGCCGGAGGCTTTCGCCACGGTGCGAGAGGGCGCCAAGCGCACGCTCGGCCAGCGCCACTTCGACGTCCAGCTCAAGGGCGGCATGGTCCTGCACTCGGGCAAGATCGCGGAGATGAAGACCGGCGAAGGCAAGACGCTCGTCGCCACGCTCGCCGTCTATCTCAATGCCCTCACCGGCAAGGGCGTGCACGTCGTCACGGTGAACGACTATCTCGCCAAGCGCGACGCCGAGTGGATGGGCCGGGTCTACAAGTTCCTGGGCCTTACCGTCGGCATCATCGTGCACGACCTCTCCGACGAGCAGCGCAAGGCTGCCTACGCCGCCGACGTGACCTACGGCACCAACAACGAGATCGGCTTCGATTACCTGCGCGACAACATGAAGTACCGGCTGGACGCCATGGTCCAGCGGCCGTTCAATTTCGCCATCGTCGACGAAGTCGACTCGATCCTGATCGACGAAGCGCGCACGCCGTTGATCATTTCCGGCCCCGCCGAGGATTCATCGGAACTCTATCGCCGGGTCGACGCGGTGATCCCGCGCCTGAAGCCCGAGCACTACGAGAAGGACGAGAAGACCCGCACCGTCGTGTTCACCGAGATCGGCGTCGAGGGTGTCGAGGACCTGCTGCGCGAGGACGGCCTGCTGCCCGAGGGCCAGAGCCTCTATGCGCCGACGCAGGTGACGGTGCTGCACCACGTGTCGCAGGCGCTGCGCGCCCACATCAACTTCACGCGCGACGTCGACTACATCGTCAAGGACGGCCAAGTCGTCATCATCGACGAGTTCACCGGCCGCATGATGGCGGGCCGCCGCTATTCGGAAGGCCTGCACCAGGCGCTGGAAGCCAAGGAAAAGGTCGAAATCCAGCGCGAGAACCAGACGCTGGCCTCGATCACCTTCCAGAACCTGTTCCGCATGTACCCCAAGCTCTCGGGCATGACCGGCACGGCGATGACCGAGGCGTCGGAGTTCGGCGAGATCTACCGGCTCGAGGTCGTCGAGATGCCGACCAACGTGCCGGTCGTGCGTATCGATGCCGACGACGAGATCTACCGCACGCAGGGCGACAAGACGCGCGCCATCGTCAAGCTGATCGGCGAGTGCCGTGCCCGGAACCAGCCGATGCTGGTCGGCACGGTGACGATCGAGAAATCCGAGGCGCTGTCGGAAGCGCTCAAGAAGGCCGGTATCCCGCACAGCGTGCTGAATGCCCGTTTCCATGAGCAGGAAGCCCAGATCGTGGCGCAGGCCGGACGACCGGGCACGATCACGATCGCCACCAACATGGCCGGCCGCGGCACCGACATTCAGCTGGGTGGCAACGTCGAGATGCTGGTGCAGCAGAGCGTGCCCGAGATCAACGCCAAGTTCGCCGACGAGGCCCAGCGCGCCGCGGAGATCGCCAGGGTCGAGGCCGAGATTCGGGCCGGCGTCGAGCGCGACCGCGAGATCGTGCGTGCCGCGGGCGGGCTCTACGTGGTCGGCACCGAGCGCCACGAGAGCCGCCGCATCGACAACCAGTTGCGCGGCCGTTCGGGCCGCCAGGGCGACCCCGGCGCCTCGAAGTTCTTCCTGTCGCTGGAAGACGACCTGATGCGCATCTTCGGCAACAACAAGGTGCTCGACTGGGTCCAGAAGAAGGGCATGGCCGACGACGAGGCGCTGACCCATCGCTGGCTGAACAAGGCACTCGAGACGGCGCAGACCAAGGTCGAGGCGCGCAACTTCGAGATCCGCAAGAACCTGCTGCGCTTCGACGACGTGATGAACAGCCAGCGCAAGGAGATCTACAGCGAGCGCGTCGAGCTGATGGCCACCGAGGACGTCTCCGAGGTGATCTCGGGCATGCGTCACGACGTGGTCGACGCGCTGGTCAAGCGTACGATCCCCGAGGCGGCCTATGCCGAGCAGTGGAAGACCGACGAGCTCAAGGCCGACATGATGCGCATCTTCGGCCTCGACCTGCCGGTCGACGAGTGGGCCAAGGAAGAAGGCATCGCGGAAGAGCAGATCACGACGCGCCTCAGCGAGGCGACCGACCGTCTGTTCGCGCAGAAGGCCGCGCAGTACGGGCCGGAGGTATGGCGCCAGGTCGAGAAGAGCGTCCTGATGCAGCTGTTCGACCAGAACTGGAAGGACCACCTGCTGCATCTCGACCATCTGCGGCAGGGCATCGGCCTGCGTGCCTACGGCCAGAAGGACCCGCTGAACGAATACAAGCGCGAGGCCTTCAACCTGTTCAGCGACCTGCTGACGGGCCTGCGCGAGTCCGTGGTGAACGTGCTGGCGACCGTGCAGCTGCGCATGGAGCCGCCGCCGCCGATGCCGTCGGCGCAGATGCAGGAAATCCACGAGGATCCGGCACTGGCTTCGGCAATGGCCGACGATCCCGCCTTCGATCCGGCCGATCCGAACGGCGGCGCGGGCGTCGCGACCTTGCCGCGCTCGGCGGCCGTCGATCCCAACGATCCCGCGACTTGGGGCAAGGTCGCGCGCAACGCGCCCTGCCCCTGCGGCTCGGGCAAGAAGTTCAAGCACTGCCACGGACGTGTCTAAAAGTCCTGTTTTATTGGACTTTTATTGACTGTAAGCTGTTAGGCACTTGTTAGGCACTGGCTGAATATGGCTGGTTGTCAGGCAAATGTTAGGCAAATGGCCTGACGCTTTGTGAGCTGTGAACAACTTATGGTCGAGCGCAAATGACGGGTCTGGACAGCGTTGAGTGCGGAGATATTCTGTCGCTCGGGCCATCTGCAGATCTCCTCGGCCCCAGATCCTATCTTCTCGTCCCAGACGAAGATGCGATCAGAGCGATGGCATTGCCCAACTTCTCTCCCCCGCAGGTACGAAGTTCGGACGGCCATCGCTCACTATCGCTAACCAACTGCCAATCGAATGTCGTTTCAGCTGTAGAATGGCCTGATGGAAGATGAGCTGCGCTTAGAAGCTGGGAAGCTTGTCTTATCCCGCATTTCCCATATGAACCATTGAACTTGGCCGCGCCGATTCCATTTGAGCTATAGGATTCAGCATCTTGTTTCATTGGATCGAGGCGATGATGGCGCAGCCAGCGGGTGAAGCCCAATCCGATGCTCTCCGGCTCGAT
>CAIWTJ010000048.1 GCA_903915535.1 Enhydrobacter aerosaccus | reverse complement strand
TCGTGCTCACCGCCGTCGGGTACAACCTCAGGCTAATCCTGCGCTGGTTCAGGGCTTTTTTATGCCTACTCGCCGCTGCCCTCGGCTTCGCCCTGCCGATGAACGGCTGCGCTTAATCCGCGTTCTTCACGGCCGACTATTCCGCCGCCAGCTTCTCCGAGGCGTTACGGCGCTTGAGGCGCAGCAGCGAGGCGGGCAGCCGGTCGTCCTCCGCGCCCTGGTAGACGACGCTGAACAGCGTGCGGGCTCGCGCCAGTGCCGCGCCGAAGCCCGCCTGCTCGCTCTCGAAGGAGTCGAACCCGCAGCGCAGCATGAACGGCAGCTGATCGAGCAGCACCTGTCCGGTGGCCCGCAATTCGCCGCGATATCCCAGCCGCCCGCGCAGCAGGCGCGCTTGGCTGTAGGCGCGGCCGTCGGTGTACTTGGGAAAATTCAGCGCGATCAGCTTCAGCCGGCCGAGATGAGTCCTGAGCGCGTTGAACTGATCGGTGTTGGCCAGCGCGACCGCCTGCGTCGGCGCCTGCAACCACTCGGCCAACGGCAACGCCACCGGCCCGTCGTCGTCGATCGGCGCGATATGCCCTTCCCTATACAGCGCCATAGACCCGCTCCTTGAACGGCTCGGCGCCAATGCGCCGGTAGGTCTCGACAAAGCGCTCGCCCTCGCGGCGCCGCTCGAGATAGGTCGCGACCAGCGCATCGACGGCCTCGACGATCTCGTCGGCGCCGACGGCCGGCCCGATGATCTCGCCGAGCGAGGTTTTGCCGAAGTCGACGTCGCCGCCCAGGCTGATCTGGTAGAGCTCGACGCCGTTCTTGTCGACGCCGAGGATGCCGATGTGGCCCACGTGATGATGGCCGCAGGCGTTGATGCAGCCCGAGATCTTGACCTTGAGATCGCCGATATCGTGTTGCCGCGCGAGGTTGGAGAAATGATTGGAGAGGCTCTGTGCAACGGGGATCGAGCGCGCGTTGGCGAGCGCGCAATAGTCGAGGCCCGGGCAGGCGATGATGTCGGTGATCTTGCCGACATTGGCCTCGGCGAAACCCAGCTTGGACAGCACGGCATACACAGCGGGCAGATCCTCGATCGCGACATGAGGCAGCACGAGGTTCTGCTCGTGGCTCACCCTCACCTCGCCCCAGCTGTAGGCGTCGGCGATATCGGCCACGCCATCCATCTGGGCGGCGCTCGCGTCGCCCGGCGGCGCACCCGCGGGCTTCAACGACGCCGTCACGATGCGATAGCCCGCCATCCGGTGCGGCGCGGTGTTGGATTTCAGCCAGAGAGCGAAGTCGCGATCCTCGATTTTCAAGGCCTCGACGGCGCCCACCATGGCCGGACGGTGCGGCAGCGGCGGTGGCGCGAACTGGCTTGTGATTGCCTCGATGGTCTGCGGGTCCAGCTTCAGTGCGCTGTCCCGGGTTGACGCGAACTCGGCCTCGACCTCTTCGCGCATCTTGTCGACCCCGAGCTCATGCACCAGGATCTTGATGCGCGCCTTGTAGATGTTGTCGCGCCGGCCGTAGCGGTTGTAGACCCGGAGCACGGCCTCGAGATAGGCGAGCAGGTCTTCCTTGGGCAGGAACTCGCGCAGGGTCTTGCCGATGATCGGCGTCCGGCCGAGCCCCCCGCCCACGATCACCTCGAAACCGACCTGCCCCTCGGGATTGCGCCACAGCCGCAGGCCGACGTCGTGCACGCGTACGGCCGCACGGTCGTTGGGCGAGCCCGTGATGGCGATCTTGAACTTGCGCGGCAGGAAGCTGAACTCGGGATGGAGCGTCGACCACTGGCGGATCATCTCGCACCAAATGCGGGGATCCTCGATCTCGTCAGCCGCAGCGCCGGCGAAATGATCGGCCGTCGTGTTGCGGATCACGTTGCCGCTGGTCTGGATCGCATGCATGTCGACTTCGGCCAGCGCCGCCACGGCGTCGGGCGCGTCTTCGAGCTTGATCCAGTTGAGCTGCAGGTTCTGGCGCGTCGTGAAATGGCCGTAGCCGCGATCGTACTTGCGCGCGATCTCCGCGAGCTTGCGCAGCTGTTTGGTCGACAGCGTGCCGTAGGGGATCGCGATGCGCAGCATGTAGGCATGGAGCTGGAGGTAGAGCCCGTTGGTGAGGCGCAACGGCTTGAACTGCTCTTCCGTCAGCTCGCCCGAGAGACGCCGGCGCACCTGGTCGCGAAACTGGTCGACGCGCTCGCTGAGCAGGGTGCGGTCGAAATCGTCGTAGCGATAGAAATAGGTGTCAGGCATAGCGCACCGCCTCGGCTGCAATCGCCTGGAACGTGAGGCCGCTGACGCGGATTTTCTCCCGCAGAGACAACGGCTCGATCGTGCCGTCGTCGTCCTGGGAGACGGCGACCAGGAACGGATCGACGACCGAGAACGCCTCCGCCTTGGCGCGTTCGAGCAGGATCTCGCTGGCCCGCTTGTCGCGCGCCACAGCCGCGCGCTCGAACTTCGAGGTCCAGTGCCCGCTATCGTCGAGGAAGACGACGACACCATCTGACAGGCGGTTGGCGGAGGCCACCGTCAAGTCGCCGGTGAGATTCTTGGCCATTACGATACCTGTGCGAGTTGGGGCTGCATCGTGGGCGTCGCGCGCGCGGCGACCTCGCCCACGACAATGAGACTGGGACCGGCCGCGCCCGATGAGGAATGGGGAAAGGCGAGCCGCGCCAGGTCGGCGAGAGAACCGGTGGAAACCCGTTCGTCGGGGCGTGTCCCGTTCTCGACGATGGCGACCGGTGTCGTGGGATCGACGCCGGCGTCCAGGAGGCGATCGCGCACGGAAGCGGCTTCCGAAGCGCCCATGTAGACGACGTAGGTGTGCGCGCCGCCGGCATCCGCCGCGGCATGTCCCGACATGAAGGTGACCGACGAGGAAAGGCGGCGATCCGTGAGCGGCATGTTCGTCGACGCAGCGATGCCCAGCGCTGCGGTGATACCCGGCACCACGGACACCGGCAGCCCGGCCGCCCTCAGGGCATCGAACTCTTCACCGCCGCGGCCGAAAACGAACGGATCCCCCGCCTTCAGGCGCACGACGGTTTGGCCTGCGCGCACGCGGCGGATCATCTCCGCCTCGATGTCGCGCTGCGCCCAGCTCGCACGTCCTTTGCGCTTGCCGACCGATACCAGTTCGGCATCGCGGCGCGCCCGGGCGAGGATTTCGGGCGGCACGAGATCGTCGTGCAGGATCGCGTCGGCATCCTGGAGCAACTGCGCGGCCCGCAGTGTCAGAAGATCGGGATCGCCGGGGCCGGCGCCCACGATGTGGGCAATGCCGACAGTCGTCGTAACGCGGCGGGCCTCGTCCAGCTCGCCCAGCACGACACGACGCGCGCCGACACTGTCGCCTGCCAGCGCCAGCTTGCCCGCCGGCCCCTCGACCAGCCGGCGCCAGAAGGCGCGCCGCTTCGCGGGCTGGGAGATCAGCGCGTTGGCCTGCTTGCGGAAAGTCCGCGCGAGGTCGGCAAGCGCGCCGATCCGCTCCGGCAGCGCCGCCTCGATCTTGCCGCGCAGCACCGTCGCCAGGGTGGGCGAGGCGCCACCCGTCGAGATGGCGATCACGACATCGCCACGGTCGACGATCGCCGGCAGGATGAAGTCGCACAGCGCGGGACGGTCGGCCACGTTGACGGGCACACCGGTCGCCTTTGCAATGGCGTGAGCCGCGCGATCGCCCTCTTCCGAGCCGGTCGCGATCAAGGCCGCCACCGCGCCGTCGAACACCGTTTCCTCCGCCGTCGCGACCTGTCTCACGTCGGCGCCGGCCGAACGAACGGTAGCAGCCTTGCGGTCGGCGATGGGGCCAACACCCACCACCACGACTTTACGGCCCGCGACATCGAAGAACAGCGGAAGATGCCTCACAGCACGAGCGCCCGCAGCGCCACGTTGAGGCCCAGCATGGCGAGGCCCTGGGCAATGGCGATCAGCCAGAGCGAAGCGGTGGGATGATGGTCGACAAAACGCAGCATAATTTGCTCCCGATCGATGTCCTTACGATCTGGCGCTTTTTCGCACGTCCGCCATGGCGGGGTTTGCCGAAGGTTTTCGCGAACTCGGCAAATCCTTTTGCCAAGGGCCGCCGGAAGGAAAATTTTCTCTTCGCCCCCGGCTTAATTCCCCCTTGAAGGCCGGCAGAGGCTCCCTAAATCCCGTACTGTCAGCCGTGCCCATCCTGGGGCGGCTGGTTTCAACCATCGCTCACTGGAGGATGACAAATGCGTACTTTCGACTATTCGCCGTACTATCGTGCCACCGTCGGCTTCGACCGCATGTTCAACTTGCTGGACTCGGTTGCGGGCCAGGGCAACGCCAACGGCTACCCCCCGTACAACATCGAGAAGGCCGGCGAGAACGCCTACAGGATCGTCATGGCGGTCGCGGGCTTCAGCGACAGCGAGCTGAACCTGACCCAGAAGGAGAACGAGCTCCTGGTCAGCGGCAAGGCTGCTCCGAACGCCGACGGCGAAAAGGAGTTCCTCTATCGCGGCATCGCCGGTCGCGACTTCGAGCGCCGCTTCCAGCTCGCCGACCACGTGAAGGTCACGGGCGCCAAGCTCGCCAACGGCCTGCTCACGATCGAGCTGCAGCGCGAGATCCCGGAAGAGAAGAAGGCCCGCGCGATCTCGATCGTCGCCGACGCCGCCAAGCCGGTTCTCACCAACTAAGACTTCTAACAGCCTGACAGCCAGGCTGTTCTCCCGGAAGGGGCGCCACGGGCAACCGTGGCGCCCTTTTTCGTTCAAGCTGAAGGCAGGAAGACGACCGAGGGCTCGACCTCGACGAGGAACTCGTCCCTGGCGAGCCCCGTCACGCCGATCCAGGTCGAGCATGGCAGCTGGTCACCGAAGGCCGCCTTGAGAACGGCCCCGATCTTCCTGCCCTCCTGCATGTGGCTTTGCTTGATGTAGAGCCGCAGGGCGCCCACCTGGTCGAGGCTCGCGCCGACCGACGCCAGGGCCGTCGCCACGTTCTCGAGACACTTCTCGAGCTGGCGGCCGATGTCTCCGGGGCCCACGATGTTGCGGTCGGCATCCCACGCCACCTGTCCGGCCACATGCACGGACCGGCCGAACGGCGTCTGGACCACGACGGCCTGGGCAAATCCGTACCCACGACTGTCGAACAGTCCGGCGGGCGCGAGTACGGATCGGCTCATGTCACTTCGCGTACTTGCCGGTGAGCTGCGGCGTGTGCGCGCCTTCCTTGCCCGCATCCTTGTGCTGCGACCGCGTCGTGCGCGCCCAGGTGCGCTTCAGTTCGTCCTTCACGTTGAACTTCAGCGTACCGACCTTCTCGATCGTGAGTTCGATCTGGTCGCCGTCCATGAACGAGTTCAGGCCGCGATGGTTGGTGCCGGTGGCGACGACGTCGCCGGGCTCCAGCGTGTGTATCGAGCTCAGCCACTCGATGCAGCGCGGAATCTGGTGCGCCATGTCGTCGGTGTTGAACTTCTGCATGGTAATGCCGTTGTTCTTGAGCTCGATGGCGAGCTTCTGCGGATCGGGGATCTCATCGGCCGTGACGAGCCACGGCCCCATCGGCGCGAAGGTGGTGCGCGACTTCATCTGGAAGAAGACGTTGCCCGGCGGCGGCAGGCCGCGCGCGGAGCCGTCGATGAAGCAGGTGTAGCCGAAGATGTACTGCTTGTAGTCGGCGGCCTTCACGTTGTCCGCACGCTTGCCGATGACCAGCGCCAGTTCCGCCTCGCCCTCGAAGATCGACGCCGGCACATCCGGCAGCACCATCGTGTCGCCGTTGCCGATCACTGCCGTCGCCGCCTTGTGGAAGCAGTTAATGGCGGGCTTCTCGGGCAGCGTGCCGTCTTCCATGTAGTTGACGGCCATGCAGTCGATGTTGCCCGGACGCGGCACCGGCGAGCGCAGGCGCACTCCGGAGAGCGGGACACCCTTGCCGGCGCTGGCGGCGGCTTCGAGCTTGGACTTGTACTTGTCCCAATGCTCGATCACGCCCGCAATCAGGTCGCGCGTGTCGCGATGCGGCAGGTCCTTGGCGGCGTCGGTGACGTCGACGACCTGGTCGCCCTTGATCACACCCAGGCGGAAATCGTTGAAATAGCAAAGCTTCACTTGGTCTCTCCCTTTTCAAGAACGTCCTTGGCGACGCTCGCGGCCGACATCGCCGTCGGCCAGCCAGAATAGAACGCCATATGCGT
>CAIWTJ010000047.1 GCA_903915535.1 Enhydrobacter aerosaccus | reverse complement strand
TGCGGAGCTGGAGCTCCGCGGTCCCGTGACGCCGTACCCTGGTTCGGCGCCGGCGTCTCGGCGCGCAGGATCCAGCCCACGACCTCGATGTCGAGGGCGGGGATCACGCGGCTGAACAGCGCGCGATAGCCCGCGTCGAAACGCTTCTGCAGCTCGGCCACCGAGGCCTTGGTGAAGGGGCCGTCCGGCAGCTCGACCAGGATCTCGTGGCCCTGGCCCGCGTAGCGCATGTCGGCGCTGCAGCTGATCTTGATCGGCACGCCGGCGGCGGCGCCCATCTTCACCACGTCGGTGGCTTCCTTCGCCATCTCGGCGAACATGGCGTTGATCGCGGCCGGATCGAAGGCCGAGAGCCGCACGAACTTCGAGCGCACGACCTCGAAGGCGATCGGCGCGCGCAGGAAGCCCACCGCCGAGCCCACGCCGGCGCCGGCCGGGATCAGCACGTCGGTGATGCCGAGTTTTTCGGCGAGACGCGCGGCATGGAGCGGCGCGCCGCCGCCAAACGCGATCAAGGTGCGGCCTTCCAGCTCCGCGCCGCGCTCGACGGCGTGGACGCGCGCGGCATTGGCCATGTTCTCTTCCACGACCTCGGAGACGCCGAACGCGGCCATGGTGATGTCGAGCTCGAGCTTGCTGCCGACATGGGTCTCGAGCGCAGCGCCGCTCTTGCGGGCGTCGAGCATGATCGAGCCGCCGGCGAAGCGGTCGGGATCGATGCGGCCCAGCACCACGTTGGCGTCGGTGACGGCGGGATGCGTGCCGCCACGGCTGTAGCAGGCGGGGCCGGGATCGGAGCCCGCGCTTTCGGGGCCGACGTTGATACGCTTCATGGCGTCGACCGACGCCAGCGAGCCGCCGCCCGCGCCGATCTCGACCATCTCGATCACGGGGATGCGCACGGGCAGGCCCGAGCCCTTCATGAAGCGGTAGCGGCGGTCGACCTCGAAGCTGCGCGAGGCCATCGGCTTGCCGTCGTCGATGATGCAGATCTTGGCGGTCGTGCCGCCCATGTCGAACGACAATATGCGGTCGATGCCCATGTTCTCGGCGATATGGGTCGACAGGATCACGCCGCCGGCGGGACCCGACTCGACGAGGCGGATCGGGAAGCGCGCCGCCGTCTCCAGCGTGGTAAGGCCACCGCCCGAGGTCATCAGCAGGATCGGGCAGTCGAAGCCCGTGGCCTTGATGCGCGTCTTCAGGTTCTCGAGATACTGGCCCATCAGCGGCTGGACGTAGGCGTTGGCGACGGTGGTCGAGAAGCGCTCGTACTCGCGCACCTCTGGGCAGACCTCGCTCGATACCGACAGGCGCACGCCCGGCAGCTTCTTGGCCAGGATCTCGGCGGTGCGCTTCTCGTGCGCGGAGTTGGCGTAGCTGTGCAGGTAGCCGATGGCGACGGCCTCGATCTTCTTGGCCTTCAAGGTCTCGGCCAGCGCCTCGACCGCCTTCTCGTCGAGCGCGAGGCGCACGCCGCCCTTGGCGTCGACGCGCTCGGGAATGGTGAAGCGCAGCGTGCGCGGCACCAGCGGCTCGGGCTTCTCGATGAAGATGTCGTACTGCTCGAAGCGGTTCTCCTGCGCGATTTCGATCGAATCGCGGAAGCCCTGCGTGGTGACCAGCGCCGTGAGCGCGCCCTTGCGCTCGATGATGGCGTTGGTGGCGAGCGTCGTGCCGTGCACGATCAGGCCGACCTCGCCCGGCTTCACGTTGCCGAGCTTCAGCGCCTTCAGGATGCCATCGAGCACGCCCTCTTCCGGCGCGGTCTTGGTGGTCAGCACCTTGGTCGAGAAGCGCGCGTTGGGCGTCTCGAGCACGACGTCGGTGAAGGTGCCGCCGATGTCGACGGCGAGGCGGACGGACTCAGGCATAGTGGCAGGCGGCATGATGACTTTCTCCAACGGGGCGGAGGAGCGGCTCCTCCGTCCGGCAGCGATCGGTCGCGGCCGGACAACGTGAACTGAAACGGCATCCCGCCGTGATGTCCATCGACAGCTCGCCCTTGATCGGCGGCGCG
>CAIWTJ010000046.1 GCA_903915535.1 Enhydrobacter aerosaccus | reverse complement strand
GCGCATCGGTTTCCATGAGGATCTCGTGACGAGCGCCGTCGACGACGGCGTGCTCGGCGCCGGGGATGCGGGAGACGGCGTCGAGGTGGGTCGCGGTATCGACGACCGTGTCCTCGGTTCCGCTCACGATCAGGGTCGGGAGCGCGATGGCCTCCAGGGCGCCGGGCGCGTTCAGCACGTCGAAGGAGCGGAATGCCGCGCGCAGCCAGCCGATGGTGGGACCGCCCAGGGTCAGGCGCAGGTCGGCCGCGAACCACTGGCGGGTGAAGTCGAAGCGGCGCGGATCGTGGGTCACATCGTTCGTGGCGAAGGGATGCTTTTGGGGATCGTAGGGGCCGGTCCCCGGGGCGTACCAACTGTCGGCTCCCGGGATGAGACCGAGGACCGTGGCTGCCGCGCGGATCAGCCCTCCCTTTGGCAGCCCGGTCATGGGCGAACAGAAGACCGCCGCGGCAAACTGCTGGCACCCTTCGGTAACCAGGTACCGCAGCGCAATGTTACCTCCCGTCGAATGGCTGAGCAGGAGGCGGGGGTGGGGGGCTTCGGGGGCAACGACGGTCTCGAGCAGGGCCGCGAGATCGGCCACGTAAGTCGAGAAATCGTCGATATGACCCTTGTCGTGGTCCGGCAGCATGCGGGTGCTCAGCCCTTGGCCCCGGATATCGACGGCATAGAGCGTCAGTCCGCGGTCCCGCAGCTCGCCCGCCACTTCCATGGCGTATTTCTCGATGAACTCGCCTCGGCCGTGAACCAAAACGACCGTCCCGCGGGGCTTTCCGGGCGCCTTCCAGACCGCGTAGCGCAGCCGCCCGCCCGCCCGGTCGATGTAGTCCTCCCGGTCGGGGAGGAGGGAGGCCGGTCGGGTCGTGTTCATGACTCCGATTTTGACATTTTGGCCATGATTGCGCGCGGACTCTTTACGGTTGCGCGGGCCGCGGGCTATAGATCGCTCCGGTCGCCTGATCGCGTGCGATGGGTCGCAAGCGATGAAATCTGGCGCAAGGAAACCTCGAAGAGGTCACCCGCACTGCGTGGTTATCGGCTCGCAGGAATTGAGCTGATCCGGCACGGTCCTTGCGTCGACGATCGTCGTCCGCAGGAGACTTGCGACCGCGATCCGGACTTCCTTCCGATGCGAGCGTTGACCGCCGGCGGCTTGCCGGAGCGATCGCGCCTTTCATGATGCGACTTGGATTGGTTCTTTTGGTCACTGTCGCCGCGACCCTGCTGGGGTGGCGGCTGCTCGACACATCCATCACAGCCGAACCCGTCGAGGGCCCGCTGCATGGCGTCACTTATGCGCCATGGGCCAAGGACCAGGATCCGATCGAGGCCAAGTCGAGCGGCGTCTTCTCCTTCCTGCGCACCGCCGTCAGCGAAGACACCACGCCCGCGATCAAGCCGCGCAAGGAACAGGTCGAGCGCGACTTCGCGATGCTGGCGGGCAAGGTCGAGTATGTCCGCACCTACCGCACGTCCGACGGCGGCGAGTACATGCCGGAGGCGGCCGCGCGGGTCGGGCTGAAGCTGGTGCCGGGCGCCTGGATCTACAGCGCCAACGAGGCGAAGCTGCAGTTCGGCCGCGATGCCTCCGAGGTCAACGCCGAGGAGACGCGGAGCCTGATCCGCATGGCCAACCAGAACGCCGGCATCGAGCGCGTGCTGGTCGGAAACGAGAACATCCTGCGCTGGGACGGCCAGAAGGATCTGCGCGATCCCAACGCCGTCAGCCCGATCCAGCTGATCCGCGAGATCCGGCAGGTGAAGCGCAACGTCAAGGTGCCGGTCAGCACCGCCGAGCCGTGGCACGTGTGGCTGAAGTACCCTGAGTTGGCCCGGGAGGTCGACTATCTGGCTGTCCACGTCCTGCCCTACTGGGACGAGCAGTCGAGCGAGACGCCGCTCGAGTATCTCAAGAACAAGATCGCTCTCCTGAAGCAGGCCTATCCGAACAAGAACATCATCGTCACCGAGGTGGGGTGGCCGTCGAACGGCGCCCAGCGCCGCAGTCCCGCGACCGGCGTCATCAAGCGCGCGACGCCCGCCGAGCAGGCCAAGGACATCCGCGACATGGTCGCGTGGCTGAAGGCGCAGAACATCGAATACTTCGTGGTTGAAGCGATCGACCAGCCCTGGAAGTCCTACGATCTCGAGGGCAAGGCCGGCGGCTACTGGGGCCTG
>CAIWTJ010000045.1 GCA_903915535.1 Enhydrobacter aerosaccus | reverse complement strand
GATCGAGCCCGACAGGATGCGGCCCGTGAGGATGCGGCCCAGGAAGTTGTCGGCCTCGAGCGTCGTCACCAGCATGCGGAACGCGGGGTCGGGATCGACCTTCGGCGCCGGCACGTGATTGACCAGCAGTTCGAACAGCGGGTCCATGTTCTTGTGCTCGGCTTCCAGCGAGGTCGCGGCCCAGCCCTGGCGGGCCGAGGCGAAGAGCGTCGGGAAGTCGAGCTGCTCGTCGCTGGCCTCGAGCGCCGAGAACAGGTCGAACACCTCGTCGTGCACCTCGTGCGCGCGGGCATCGGAGCGGTCGACCTTGTTGATCAGCACGATCGGCTTCAGGCCGAGGCGCAGCGCCTTGCCGAGCACGAACTTGGTCTGCGGCAGCGGACCTTCCGCGGCATCGACCAGCAGCACGACGCCGTCGACCATCGACAGGATGCGCTCGACCTCGCCGCCGAAGTCGGCGTGGCCCGGCGTGTCGACGATGTTGATGCGCGTGCCGTTCCATTCGACGGAAGTCGCCTTCGCGAGGATGGTGATCCCGCGCTCGCGCTCGAGGTCGTTCGAATCCATGGCACGCTCGGCCACCTGCTGGTTTTCGCGGAACGTGCCGCTCTGCTTCAGCAGGCAATCGACCAGAGTGGTCTTGCCATGATCGACGTGCGCGATGATCGCGACGTTGCGGATTTCCATAAATGTCTTCCGGAGGGGGTTAAGTGGCGGCGTATATACGCATGGCGCATGACATCGGCAAGGCAGCTTGAGGGGCGTCTTGCCGCTCCCCGGGGTCGCTGCCACAGTCGAAAAACGGTCAAATCAATGCGTAAACGCTCGATCACCATCGACGGCCACCGCACCAGCATCACGCTGGAGGATGCGTTTTGGCAGGAGTTGACGGCCCTCGCGCGGGACCGCGGGCTGTCGCTCAACGCCCTCGTGGCCGAGGTCGACCACAGGAAGGGCGGCCCCGGCAACCTCTCCAGCGCGCTGCGCGTCCATGTGCTGGAAACGCTGCGCGGGAAGATCAGTCGAGTTTGAAGCCCTTGCGGCGCACGAATGCTCCGAAATCGGCGCGCTCCGGCACCGAATATTGCCGGGCCTTGTCCTCGGACCAGCCGTAGTCGGCACTGGTCCCGAATTTATCGGTGTAGCGCTGGGATTTGTACGGCTGCACCAGCTCGCGGCGTTTGTCGTAGGCCGCGATCTTGTCCCTGAGGCCGGTCTCGTCATAGCGGCCATGATGAATGGACACGTCGAGCCCCAGCCGGGGGCTCATCACCCCGGCGAAAGACGGCCAGCCGACCCCGAGCCCCGCCACGGGGAAAACATGGTCCGGCAGCCCGAGAATGTCGGAAACCTGCTGGGCATGGTTGCGGATGGCGCTGATCGGGCAGGTCCCCAGCCCCACCCGGTCGGCGGCGGCCACGAAGGTGGCCAGCACGATGCCGCTGTCGACCGCGGCATTGAAGAACGGGTCGAGATAGTCGTTCACGAACGGCCGCCCGCGCCACTCGAACAGGAGGCGGTGGCGGCGGTTGTTGCCGCAGAACACCAGCAGCGCGCCCGCTTCCTTGACCCAGGGATTGTCGGGCAGCAGCGCCTCGAGCTTCGCACGCTCTTCCTTGCCGGCGATCACGATGTCGGCCTGCTGCAGGTCGGACTTTGACGGCGCCGACAGCGCCACGGCGCAGAGCGTGTCGAGCAGCTCGGGATCGATCGGCTTGTCGACGTAGCGGCGGATCACGCGGCGGTCGGCCATGTCGGCCAGCACGTCGACGCCTTTCGGCGCATCCTGGAGCGCAGGCACGGACCCGAACCGTGCCTTGAGCACGGCTTTCAGACGATCGAGCAAAACAGATCTCCTAGCGGCCGAAGAGGTTGGGAAGCTTGGGAATGATCGACGGCGCCTGCTGGCCGCCGCCGCTGCTGCCCCCACCACCACCTATACCCGGAATGGCGTTGGTAAGCGTGTTCACCATGCCCGGCGGATCCTTGGCCGTGCCGCGCGTGACGTTGAGCGACGGCGACGACATCGGTCCGCGCGCCGTGGTGATCAGGTAGGGCGCCGAGCCGTCTTCGGCGATCGTGAAGTTGATGGTCGTGTCGGTCGTCGACGCCGAGAGATTGGTGCGCGTCGAGATGTGCGCCGCCGCCTTGTTGCCCTGCACGACCAGCGCCTTGTCGGTCAGCACGCCGCCCGCGATGTCGACCCGGCCCGAGATCGGGCTGTCGTGGTTCACGAAGCGGTTCAGCACCAGCGAGATTGCGTTCAGCATATTGCCCGCGCCCACCCCGCCCTTCTGGCCGACCGCCCCCAGCACCGAGCCCAGGGTATTGTCGATCACGCCGCCCACCGCGCCGGCCGCCGCCGAGCCGATCATCGTCAGCGCCTTGTCGGCCCCGACCAGGATGTGACCGCCCAGCTGGGCGCCGCCGGAGAGCGAGCTCTTGATCTGTTCCGACGTCGAGCCGGCGCCGTTGATGGCGATGCCGGTGGCGCTCAACTGTCCGTCGATCGTCACCTTGACCGCGCTGCCGAACTGG
>CAIWTJ010000044.1 GCA_903915535.1 Enhydrobacter aerosaccus | reverse complement strand
TCAGCCGTACCTCGGCTTCCCGCAGCATCCCAATCGCCTGCTCAGGCGTGTAGTCCTTCCGTGCCATTTCTCGCTCCTTCAAAGCTCAAAATAGCCGAAACTCTAACTCTCAGACCGGTACCGTTTCAGGGGTGCAGACCAATTTCCGGTCGGTGGGAAGCGCCACCGATGCACAGTATCGCGAGCGCTATGACCTGATTCACGAGATCAAGGTGGCGGATCTGCCGATCCTCGAGATCTACAGAAGCCAATGAGGCGTCACATCGATCAGTTGCCGGACACGTGGGTGGCAAGCGGCAGGCGTAATCCGCTCCAGACGCCGCGCGCGAAGGCCCAGTGCAGGGCGGCCATTCGGCCTAAGGCGTACCGGTTCAGCACCAGGCGTCGGTAGGATTGCCAGTTGGCCTTGAGGCGGCCCGGCCAGCGCACGTGAACCGCGCGAAAGAAGTAGTTCTGGTTGCGGGCGAAGTTGCGGACATAGTCTGGGCCCGACGCGGTGCGCGTGCCGCCGGTCACCACCTGGACGTGCCAGAGCGCGGCCTTGGCCGCGTAGTGGATGATGCCGCCGGCTCGGGTGATGCGGTAGCAAAATTCGGCATCCTCTCCCACGGCATTGGCGATGAACGTCTCGTCGAAGCCGCCGATCCTCTCGGCGGCGGCCCGGCGGACCGAGATGTTGCACCCGGCCCCCCAGCAGCACGGCGCGTAGTCGAAGTCGGGATGAAGGTGGATCGACTGGCCGTCGAGCAGGTCGCTGAACGCCTTGTCCGAAAGCTCGGCGCGGCTGGTCAGCTGGCCACCGGGTGCCGGCGACGGGCCGGTCACCATCCAGACCTTCGGGTCGGCGTAGGGAGCGGCGTGGGCGGCTAGGAAGCCGTCCCACGGCTCGACGTCGTCGTCGACGAACACGACGATCTCGCCCTTGGCCATCTTCAGCGCGTGGTTACGCGCGCGCGGCAGGCTCTTGAAGGAGACGCGCTCCAGCCTGATGCGGGACGCCACGCTGTCGAGATAGGCCACGGTCTGCGGCTCGTGGCGCTCGCTCTGGTCGACCACGATCACCTCGAACGGCGCGTAGGTCTCCTGTTCCAGGAAGTAGCGGAGGGTCGTGCAGAGGGGCTGCTCGCGATTCAGGGTCGGTATGACGACCGACAGGAACGGCGTCGCCGGATCGCGGGCGGGAAGCAAGGCCCAAAGAGTAGCAAGCTTCGTGGAGGCTGTCACGGGGACGGCGGTTCGAGCCCGAGGTGCCGGTCGATCTCGGCAAGGACGGGCTGCGATCCGGTCGAGGAAAACTTGCGGGCGAAATGGCAGCGCTGGCGCTCGATGATCGGCAGGTCGTCCGGTGCGATCTCCCGCGGATGCGAGTCCTGGCCCGCCCAGTTCGTGTAGCGGCGGTTGTCCTTGCAGATGCGCAGGTCGGGGCGGTTGCCGAGGATGGTGTGGTAGATCGCCTCCTCGGGGCAGAAGCGCGTGGCGAAGTAGGCGAACAGGTCGCCCTGCCGGGCCTCCGCCTCGAGCAGGACTTCGGCGACGGCGGCGGTGCCGGTGAACCAGTGGTCACCGGCATGGCAGCTCCGGTCCTTGCCGAACGGCACGAACGGGGCGCGCACGAGCTCGTTGCGGAAGACGATCCGACGGTGCGTC
The DNA here is from genome assembly GCA_903915535.1 of Enhydrobacter aerosaccus. GTDB lineage: Bacteria > Pseudomonadota > Alphaproteobacteria > Reyranellales > Reyranellaceae > Reyranella > Reyranella aerosaccus_C. Next base: position 8,448 of record CAIWTJ010000044.1, on the reverse strand, counting down.
GGCTTTAGGCGCCGGGTCAGTGACGGATAGCGCCACTCATGGGCGATGTACCGGTCGTACATGCGGCGGCGCCAGTCGACCGCGTCCGTTCCCATGCGGCTGAGCGCCGGCCCCGGGAGGGGCAGGGGCCGCCGCTCGATCTTCTGGTGGTCGAGATAGAGATCGAAAGCCGCGCCGGCGAGATCCGCCACGACCGCCTCGCCGCGCATCACGGGATAGTCGGCACCGCTCAGCAGGGTGAACCAGGCGGGGCTGGCGTCGCGATAGAGCAGGCGGAGCGCCGCCTGCGCGGCATGCACGACGGAGATATGGGCCCAGCGCGTGCGTATGCTCGGGGAAACGAAAGCGACGTTGCCGGAAAAGCGATCGGTCTCGACCTTGGACTGGTAGAAGTCGTGATGGATGGCGATCGGCGGCCGATCGTACAACCGGTTCAGGCGGTCCACCAGGCGTCCGAGCTGGCCGGGATCGGCGTGGGACAGTATCACGAAGCCGATGGGTTCGGTCATCGAGGCGCGCGGCGGATCATCGGCGCGAGTCTAGCCGCGGCGGTCGGGGCTGCAACCTCGTTTCGGCAGGGCCGTCGGCCGATGGCGCTTCCTTGTCGGTCGCCCAATGCTGCTGGATCGTGGTTGCGTTGCTGCCCAGCGAGATAACCTTCTTCACGTCGTGCCTTGCTTAAGCACGAATATCCGCGATGCCTCGTCAGTGCGTCCTCATTACACATTTCACTCATCCTGCCTATTTCTGGGTTCCTCGAAGGCCACAGGGCTAATCAGCAGACCAGTGCTCGTTTCAACGGGCGGCCCAACAAGATATTGCCGAGAAATGTATGCGTTGGGTGGCACCAGTGCATCCGTTGGAGAGTTCACAACGCTACGCCTACCATCGGTCTGTTGATGCGAGACATAAAGGGCTGTCCAGTACAGCTGTGGAACTAATGTCACCACCATCACTGCCTTCGCGATCCGGGGATGGAACGGCACAGCGGTCACGTAAGCGAGCGGAACGAGGATCAGGACCACAAACAGGATCTGTCGTGAGCTGGTCAGAGGGCTCGTTACCCACGTCGAACTAAAAAGAAGTAGAATCCCAAGGGTGGAGTACAGCGTCATCACAGCGCCGTAACGCAACCCTGAAGCCTCGCGCCAGCGAACCAGAATGATGACAGTGGCGAGGAGTATGAGAACGGCAATAAAAGGGGCACCAAACCTTGGTGGCAGGAACAGTTGTCCTACCCCCTCTAACAGCTGGCTGATATAGGTTAGCGCATCGTATCGCCCTGCTCCAATGCCAATGTGATGGCTTCCAGTCTGACCCAAAGCAAGACGAACGGTGAGCCAGCATAACGCTGGTATGGTAAGCGTCGCAGCTGCCAGCGACAGCGAATGCCAGGATCGCGGCCTACGCGCGGCGAGCATGAAAGAGGCACCAACTACAAAGACGATCGCTGTGTTGTGCGCCAGCCACAACATCGCCCCGAGTGTCGCCAGCAAGCTGAAGGCACCTGTGTCGTGTTCGAGCTTAGTGCCGGATACAAGCTTCCATAGGACCGTCAGATACGCGGGTAGTAGGCAGTACACCAGGTCCTGTGCGAAGAGTTCCTGCTGATGCAGGGGCACGAACAGTCCTAGGTAGACAGCCAGCAGCAGAAGCGTGCCACTGGACAGTCTCAGTCCAGAATCGACAGTAATGATCAGCGCAAGACGGATCCACCCAAATGCCTGCAAGACGATGAGCACTCCATTGGCTACTAGAAGACTCCAGCCCGTTGGGCCGAGAATAATGGTCCACAGCGATAGGTAGGCTGAATAGAGAGGCGGCCAAGCAACGATGGGATTGCCGGAAAAGTATCTGTATCCGCCTCCCGTCGCGAGTGAGACTGCGCCTTGCCAAGCGGCCCAGCCGTCAGGGTCCAACAGCATCCCTCTAGTGTGGAGAAGAATGTAAGACAGAAGGGCAAAAAGAGGCGCGACCACAATGCATAACGGCCCGCAACGTTCCATGTTAACCATGGCGGCAGGCTGCCCTAGGAAGAAGGCCGGCAGCCGCCTTCGTTGTCAGATAACTCTCTACCATTGCTTGGACCTACGGAACTGAGCTACCCCCAAGCGTTGGCTAAGCTTGGCAGTAGTTTAACCGACATTCCCCGGATGAATCCTTGGAACAGTGCAAATGCTAGCATTCCGGTGGGTTCCGCAGAAGCCATCGGCAGCCCGTCGGTCAGAACGGCGGCACGGCAAGGCCATCCACGTTAATGGGATGCGTCGCCTCATCTAAAACTCTACCATGCTAACCGACCAACTCAACCGCCGCACGCTTCATTTCATCATTCACATCGATGTAGGCCTGCGTCGTAGCAATCGATTTATGCCCAGCAAGGGAAGCCAACACCCGCACGCCGATGCCTTTGCTGGCCAACGCAGTTATGAAGCTGCGTCTTCCTGAATGGCTCGTCGCTCCATCTACGCCAGCGTGTCGATAGAGGTAGTTGAGCGTCTGACAGAGCGTATTGGCTGAGAACGCAGACCGCTTCTGCGTCTTGAACAATGGCTTGCTTGCGCTCGAAGCGATGGTGGGTCTTGAGGTGGGCGAAGCGCATCTCAACCTTTTTCCGCTCGTCGCGGGATCTCTCGTACTGTGGCGTATTCATCAGGGCGCGCGCAACGTCACGGGCCTCCTCGTTGACGTCGCGGGGCACTTTACGCCCGCCGACGTTTGGACAACACCGCGCCTTCATCGGGCATCGATCGCAATCGAGCTTTCTTGCCCGTTAGAGGATCGTCCTGCCGTCGTGCACCTTGCCGGTCGTCCGCAAGGCCTTGCCGTTCGGGCAGCAGTACTCGTTGTTCTGTTTGTCGAACGTGAAGTCGCTACGCGAGAACGTCCCATCACCTCGTTCAGCTTTCTCCCAGACCGGGATGTGCGGGGTGATCTTCTTTTCCTCGACCAGCCAGCCGAGGAACTTGCCCGTGCCATAGTCCGTGTCGGCGACCAGCCGCTTCGGCTTGAGATCGAAGCGCTCCTCCGTTCGGTCCAGCATGGTTTGGGTGGCGGCAACCTCATCGGAGGTGCGGGCTGGCGTCGCCTCGACATCGACGATCACCGCGTTCTCGATGTCGATCAGGTAGTTCAGCCCATAGCCGAACTGGACAAGCTTGTTGGCCTTCGCGGTCCACGCCGAACAGGGATCGGTCGGTGAGATCACCTTCGGCGGCTTGCGATCGGCGGGGCGATCGTCATCGTCGAGACCGGCGAGGACCTCGCTGACCGCCCGGGTCTGGCGCTCGGGGGCAGACCAGTCGATCTCGTCTGGAGCTTTGCCATGATAACGGCTGGCATCGACGGCGAACCCTTCGTCCTTGACCAGGCCGGCAGACATGCACGCCCTCACCACCGCCTCGAACAACTGGCGCAGGATGTCGCTGTCGCGGAACCGGCCATTTCGATTGACCGAGAAGGTCGAGTGATCTGGCACCTGGTCCTCGAGATCGAGCCGGCAGAACCAACGGGAGGCGAGATGAAGCTCGACTTCCTCGTACAACTTGCGCTCAGACCGGATGCCGTAGCAGTAGCCCACGATCAGCATCCGCAACATCAGTTCAGAATCGATCGAAGGGCGGCCGATCTCGCTATAGAAGGCCTTCAGCTTCCCGCGCAGATCGCTCAGCACCCGCGTCACCACCGGGTTGATCCGACGCAAAAGGTGATGTCCCGATATCCGGTCGTCGAGGTTGAAACTGTAAAACAGCCGGCTCTGATTGCCGCTCTGCCGACCCATCATCTCGCATCTCCATCACCAAATCCGCAAGGGCAACGGAATCACGGCGAGACCAAAAATACGAGGCCTTTTTCAACAACATCGGCCAATAAGCGACATCAACGCGCCACATCGGCCGCGCCATTGCCCAGGCGGCTGAACCCTTCTACGATCCGAGTTTGAAGGTGGGGATTTTCCATTGGCTCGTGAGCAGCGCCGATTAGCGGCAATCATTGCGGCCGCTGTGGTCGGCTAACCCACCAAATTAAGTGTGGCCGCGAGATCGCCGAAGACATGATGGGGGAGGACTCAATTGCTCTTGCGAAGATTGGCGCGGATCGTCAGGGGGCAACTCAACCGCCGACTGAAGCTGGATGTAGTTTCTCTATTCCAAGTGAACACGCTCAGGAGTCATTTAGCTGAACTCATTAATTCCTATCGAATCGATACCGTGGTCGACGTTGGCGCCAACGAAGGTCAATTCGGCGGCCTGTTGCGTGACTTGGGATTTGGTGGCGACATCCATTCGTTCGAGCCAGTGAAGGCAATTTATGATCGCCTCTCGAGGCTGGCCATCGACGATGTTCGCTGGACGACCCACAACGTCGCCCTCGGTGACAAATCGGGGAAAGCGACGATAAATGTATCGGAGCATTCCGTTCTGTCTTCGTTGCTGGTACCGAGCGACTATGGCTCCAGGCTCTACGACAACATAAAAATCGTCCGGCAGGAAGAAATCGAAATCACGACGTTCGACGAATTCCACGACGGCTGCCTCAAGGGGCAGGGCCGGCGGATCATGCTCAAGATGGATACTCAAGGATACGATCTCCAGGTACTTGCAGGAGCGGAGCGATCGCTCGCAGAGATTCACTGCATGATGTCGGAACTGTCGCTTCTGCCAATCTACCAGGGGATGACTCATTATCTTGAAGCGCTAGCGGCTTACGAGAAGAAGGGCTTCGCAGTGAGCGGGATCTATCCAATCGATCGAAACAGCGATATGTCTCTCATCGAAGCTGACTGCCTTCTGGTCAACAGGGCGCGCTTCTGAGAAACGCCGCGTGTGAAATGAATGCCCTGCTTGCGGTTGGATTCGTTGCATATACTAATGATCGATCTTTAAGTCGATTGAGAGCGCTACGGTGAAGGCAGACCTCGAGCCCGCTAATCGACAGCTAGTGAGGCCACCGGCAAGCCGTCATTGCGAACGTGTCGGCAAACTGTGGGTATTCTTTTGCTTTGCCGCGCTGTTCGCGCTCGGCGTCAACGTCTACCGGGATTACGGCTTTTATTTCGACGAGAACATCCAGCGCGTAATCGGCGCCGTGACGGTAAAACACGTCGTCGAGCGGTTTGCACCGTCGCTCGCTCCGCCGGCAATGGCTTTGCTGCCCAAGCTGGACGACTATTCCGACCGCGATTACGGCGTTGCCTTCGAGGCACCCACGGTCGTCTTGGAAGGCCTGCTTGGCCTGACCGACAAGCGGGACATCTACTTCCTCCGACATTTCCTCACGTTTCTGGTCTGCCTTGGCGGGATGTACGCGGTCTACTGCCTCGCGCATCGTCGTTTCGCCGACCGGCGAATCGGCCTGCTGGCGGTGGCGTTCCTCGTGCTGTCGCCGCGTCTTTTTGCCGAATCGTTCTACAACTCGAAAGATACGGTGTTAATGGCGGCTTTCGCCATTGCCCTGAATACGACGATTGCGTTCGTGCTGAAGCCACGGCCCGGGCCTGCCGTCCTTCATGCCCTGGCGACCGCGTTTGCCGTAGATGTTCGCATCGCGGCGATCATACTGCCCATGGCAACGATCGCGCTTCTCGCCGTCCGAATTGTCAAGCGCGAGGTGAACCCACGTCCGGCACTTTCGGCGTTGGCGATCTATCTGGCGACGATGGCCGTCTTCGTCGTTGCGATGTGGCCATGGCTATGGGCCGATCCGCTCGGCAGGTTTATGCAAGCGCTTGCATCGATGTCGAGCTTCAGGTGGGAAGGCGATGTCCTCTACATGGGCACCTTCTTTCGCGGCACCGATCTGCCTTGGCATTACATTCCGGTCTGGATCTCGATCACCACGCCGCTCCTTTACCTCGTCCTGTTCCTGGTCGGCGCAGCGCTGACCTGCCGTCAGATCGTCACTTCCTTCCCTGGCCTTTGGAAGGACGAGGCGGAGCTGCAGGACGTGGTGTTCCTCGGCATGTTCGGCGCGCCGGTCGGCGCCGTCATCGTGCTCCATCCGGTGTTGTACGATGGCTGGAGGCACCTCTACTTCGTCTATCCGTCGCTGTTGATGGTCGCCGTAAGGGGATGGCACGCGTTATGGAGTGGCACGGCAGCAGCCCGCATTCGACGCCCGGCTCTTGCCGCCTTAACCGCGATCTCCTTCGCCGTTACGACGGCGTGGATGTGGCGGGCACATCCGCTGCAGAATGTGTATTTCAATCTGTTGGCCGGAACCGACCTGAAAGCCAGGTATGACCTGGATTATTGGGGGCTGAGCGCGAGGCGCGGCCTCGAATACGTGCTGGCGCACGACGGGCGCGACGACATCAGCATTCGGGCCGACAGTTTCATGGAATTGGACAGGAGCATCTATTTGCTGACCCTGCCGGAGAGGTCGCGGCTGCAAATGGCGCCGGATGAAGACTCGGCGGAGTACCTCTTCACCGATTATCGGTGGGTCCGCGATACCAGCAACGCCAAGTATCAGACCCGGTATGACCTCTTCTACGAAGTCAAGGTGGACGATGAGGTGATCTTATCCGTCTTCAAGCGGAAGCCCTGATCCTGTGGGCGGTGGTCAGAGAACTAAGAGCGGGCAAATTTGACCCAGCCTCACGACATATTTGGCGAGTTCTGGTGCCCTCGCCCGCGTTCTGCTCCACGATCAGTGTACCCTTTGGAACCGGCTTCTGCAGCTCAAGCGACTCGATCATGTCCGCTTCTCTAATCGGCCGTTTGGGGTCAAGCGCTTTCAGACTATCGATCGCTACGGTGTCGATGTCGCTCGCGGGCTCGTGCTTCTCTTCGGAATCGGCGCCAGGGCCCTTCCATCATGGGATTCGAGAACGAGGCGGAACAATCTTTGGGTCGGCCTTGCCGTCTTGCAGACAGTAGGTCCAAACGGACATACGAACTCACCTCATCCATCGTCCCGCGAGGGACATCACTCCACCGCGTGGTGGATCTCGAACGTCCTCCTATCCTGTTTGATTCGGCACAGGTCTCATGCGGCTGCCGCGGCTTGCTCGCGGGTCCAGCGGAACTCGCTGCCGTCAACCCAGATGCGGTGCATGATCACGGCCAGCCGTCGCGCCAGTGCCACGGTCGCCCTCTTCATCCCGCGGTGCCTGGCGATCTTCATGGCCCAGGCCTTGAGCCAGGACCACTTCGCTACACGCACCAGCATGATATGGGCCGCTTCGTAGAGCATCGCCCGCATCATCTCGTCGCCGCATCTTGATATCGTGCCGGATCGGTCGATCTCGCCGGATTGATACCTGGCAGGCGTCAGTCCAAACACCGCCCCGACGGCCTTGGAGTTCCGGAAGCGGGCGGGGACGTCGACGGTGGCGCGATAGGTCAGCGCCACCACGGGACCAACACCGGGCACCGTCATCAGGCGCCGGCACACATCGTCCGTGCGCACGATCGCCAGCAGGCGACCATGAAGAATGCCGATCTGCTCGCGCAGCGTCCGTCGGACGATCAGCAGCGGTTCGACCAGCTCAGCAAGATCCGGCAGGTTCTCGACAAGCTCCCGGATGCGCGCCTCGAACTTCGCTGCTCCCACCACGCCCACCTTGAGGCCGAAGTTGCGCAACGTCCCGCGCAGGTCGTTATCAATGGCGATGGCCTTCGACTGCAGCAGTTTGCGATGGGTCAGCAGCATGCGCAGTTTCTGGCTGCGCAACGTCTTCACATGCACCGGACGATAAAGTCCCACCCGCATCATCTGCGCAATGCCTCGCGCATCGTTGCGGTCGGTCTTGTTGATCTGCGCCTGCAACACCGCCCGCATGTGCCGCGTCTCGACACAGATCGCCGGCAAGCCGGCCTCGGCAAGCGCGCTGAAGAGCCATTGCGACAGCGGCCCCGCCTCAAGCCCTATCCGCTTGAAGCGGTAGAGCGGGTTCGTCAGCACCGGCAGCAGAGCCTCAGGCTCGCTCGCGACCTTCACTTCCCGAACGATCCTGCCCGTGTCGTCCAAAACACAGACGCTGGTCTCCTTGACCGACACGTCCAATCCGGCAAAATGATCCATGCTGCGCTTCTCCTTCTGATGCTTGAGGCCGTACCCACGGACCTCGTTTCACCATCAGCCTGAAGCGCAGCACCCAAAACCTCCAACTATCCACAAATGCGCCGGCCGATTACCCCATCTGTTGGGCGCAGAGCGGACATGACGCCAACGACCAGCGATGTCGCCTAATGTCAAAAAGGCGACTGGCTGCCGGTGCCAGCTATGCGCCTCTTTGGATATGAACCCAGTCGGATTTCAAAAAAGGAATGGCGTTCCGTATGTGGAAGCCCACCACGTGATGCTGAGCTGCCCCCGGATTTTTTGGACACCGATTTGTCCAACCGGAGGCATTCATGGTGAAGTCGAGCATGAACCAAATCGAAACCAACGATGTGAATGATGATCCTGAGGTCAGCAGGGTCGAGCGCAGTTCGTCCAGGC